>NZ_JASCXL010000017.1:0-102440 GCF_030010595.1 Streptomyces sp. CC224B
GGCGCAGGATGTCGGCGGCGAGCGCGTCGTCGGGCGCGTGCCCGGGCGCAGGTTCGACGACGGCCTGGACCTCCTCGCCCCAGGCGTCGTGCGGGATGCCGACCGCGGCGGCGGCGGCCACGGCCGCGAGCTCCGGCAGGACGGGCAGCCCCGGCTCGGGCGGGGGCGGGCCCGACCGGACGTCGCCCCGCCCCGCGTGGTCCGTCCGCCGCATGGGCACCTCCGTGCGCTCCCTGGCCACTTCCGTGGCCTCCGACCCTGCGCGTGCTGTCGGGTCTCTGCGTACCCCACGGCGGCGGCGCTCGATCGTCCGGCGGGGGACGCGTTGCCGCGTGCGCGGTGGTCAGTGCCGTGCGGCGCGGTCGCGGCGCAGGCGGTGGACGGCGGCGGCGCAGGCGCCCAGCACGAGCAGGGCGCCCGCGGCTAGGGCGGCCGGGGAGTCGGTGAACGTGCCGCCCTGCCCGGCGCGGACGCCCTGCGGCACGGCGGGGCCGGTCGGGGCGGTGGGCCCGCCGCGGGTGACGGTGAACGCGGCCTGCCACCGGCCGTCGCCGGGGCAGGTGCCGTCGACGGACCACCGCGAGGAGCGGCCCGCGGCGTCGGGGCCTTCCGCCTCGGAGCCGGCGGGCGCGGCGACGCGGGCGGTGCCCCGGTAGGTGGTGCGCTCGCTCGCGGGCTGGTCCTGGGCGAAGCCCCGGTCGCCGTACGTGCCGGGGTCCGGGCCCCGGTCGCCGTACGTGCCGGGGTCCGGGCCCCGGTCGCCGTTCCTGCCGGAGTACAGGTCCTGGTCGCCGTTGCCGCCGGAGTACAGGTCCTGGTCGCCGTTCCCGCCGGGGTCCAGGCCTTCGTCGCCGTTGTCGCCGAGGCCCTCGTCCAGGCCCTGGTCGCCGTCGCCGCCGAAGTCCTCGTCGAGGCGCGGGTCGCCGTTGCCGCCCAGGTCCTCGTCCTGGCCGGGGTGGTGGCTCGGGTTCTGGGGGTGCTGGTCGCGCCGGAGGGTGGCGGTGCCCTGCTCGAAGGCCTGGGAGTGCGCCTGCAGGGTCTGCGGGAGCGTGCCGCCGGTGGACGGGCAGGTGACGGTGACGGTGACCTGCCCGCCGGGGGCGACGGAGGCGGGGGTGACCTGGGCGGTGGCGCCGCCGCCCTCGGCGTGGGCGGGTGGCGCGAGGGCGAGGGCGGAGTACAGGGTGAAGGTGAGGGCCAGGGGAACGGAAGTACGCATGCACCCATTCGAGCCGGTACGGGCGTTTCGCGCTCGTCCTCCAACGCCGGACGGGCTACAGCAGCCGACGCCGGACGGGCCGCGTCACCCCCGCATCAGCCCGGCCGGACCTCGCGCCCCAGGGAGGCCAGCTCGCGCTCGAAGCCCCGGCCGCGGGTCTCCACCAGGGCCGCGGCCACCTCGGAGAGCTTGCGGTTGGTGGTCTGGGAGATCCGCCGCAGCAGCGCGAAGGCCTGGTCGGCGTCGCAGCTCAGGACGTGCATGAGGATGCCGCGCGCCTGGTCGACGACGGGCCGGGTGCGCAGCGCCTCGCCCAGGTGCTCCAGTTCGGTCAGTGCCGCGCGGTAGCGGCGGTCGCGGACCAGGCTGGCCGTGGCGAGGTCGCCGAGCGCCTGCGCGGGTCCGCAGCTCACCCCGTCCAGGGTGCCGGGGCGGAAGCTGAACAGGCTGAGGGTGAGCGTCAGGTCGGCCCGCCGGAAGGGCAGGGTGACGCTGGCGCGGACGCCGGAGTCCAGGGCGAGCGCCCGGTACTCGGGCCAGCGGTCGTCGTGCAGCAGGTCGGCGGAGTCCACGGGCGTGCCGCGCTCCTGCGCGGCGGGGATGGGCCCCTCGCCGGAGCGCAGCTGGACGGCGACGAGTCCGGCGAGATCGGGGTGGGTGACGGCGGTGGGCAGCTCGTCGCCGCCGTCGGTGACCGTGGTGCCCGCGCCGCAGCAGGCGGTGGTGCACCGCAGGGCCTGCTCGGCGAGTTCGGAGAGCCTGCGCTGCGGCAGAGCGGATTCCGGTCCGTCCGGTCCGATCGGCATCGGCCTCACGTCGGTCCTCCTTCCTCCTCCCCTGTGCGGCTTCCCGGGGATGCCTCCGGAAAACCGTCGTAGCGGATACGTTCGAACCATGGCTCAGACTGAGGAGTTCGGCGAGGAGCTGGCGGATTTCGTGCGCCGCGTGGCCGAGTTGAAGGCGTCCCGCACCGGCCCGTCCGGCGACCTGGGGACGATGCTGGACGCCGCCTTGTTCGAACTGGACCACGTGGCCGAGCGGCTGTGGCCGGGGCTGGAGCGCACCGCCGTGTCCGCCTCCGCGACGGCGGCGTCGGACCACGCGGAGCAGCGGCTGCTGCGGGCGGTGTTCCAGCGGTTCCCGCTGCCGGTGGCCCTGGTCGACGGCGAGACGGTGGTGCGCCGGATGAACGTGGCGGCGACGGAGCTGACGGGGGTGCGCGGCGGGTACGCCACCGGGCGGCCGCTGTCGGGGTTCCTGACCCCGTCGGACCGGATCGCGTTCCGCTCGCAGGCCGCGGCGGTCGCCCGCGGCGAGGGCGACCGGAGCCTGACGGTGCGGCTGCAGCTGCGCCCGGAGCGGCCGCTGCGGGCGACGCTGACGGCGCTGCGCCCGGGCACCGAACCGCGGACGGTGCTCCTCGTCGTCCTGCAGCCGGTGGGGCCGCGCGACACGCACCGGGACGGGAGCCGCAGGCGCGCCCCCGACCTGGGCGAGGCCACCCGCCACGCCGAGCTGCTGGAACTGTCCGACCGGATGACGGCGACGCTGCTCACCGCGCCGGGCGGCGACCCGGCGGAGGTGCTGCGGCGGGCCGCCGAGGTGCTGCACGACCGGTTCACGGACTGGGTGGTCGCGGACGAGGGCCCCGCGGCGTTCCGGCGCCGTACGGTCCTCGGGCCGCCGGGCGAGCTGCTCGCGGACGTACGCGCGCAGGAGCCGGCCGACTGTCCGCTGGTTCTGGACACGGCGCGGTGCGCGGCGCCCCGGCTCCAGGTGCGGCCGGAGCCCGAGGACGGCTTCGGCGTGGACGGGTCAGGGGCGCCCGTCCTGGTGCGGGCTCAGGTGACGTCGTTGCTGTGCGTGCCGCTGGCCGCACACGCCGACGGCCCGGTCGACGGGGTGCTGAGCCTGTTCCGCACCGGCGCGCGCCTCGCCTTCTCGATGGCGGAGGCGCGCGCCGTGGACGTGATGGCGCGGCATGTCGCCCTCGCTATGCGGCGTCCTGGGTGACCTGTCCGGGGGCCGGTGCGGGGCGGGTGGCGTGCCGCGCCATGTCGCGGGTGATCTCGTCCCGCAGCCGTCCGCAGCAGCGGCTGATGAGGCGGGACACGTGCATCTGGGAGATGCCCAGGTGCTCGGCGATGCGGCTCTGCGTCATGTCGCCGAAGAACCGCATGTAGAGGATGGCCCGTTCGCGCTCGGGGAGCTGGGCCAGGCGGGGCTTGACGGCCTCGCGGTCCACGACGACGTCGAGCGCGGGGTCGGGGCCGCCGAGGGTGTCGCGCAGCGCGTAGCCGTCGTCGCTGCCGGGGAGTTCGGCGTCCAGGGACAGCGCGGTGAAGCTGTCGAGCGCCTCCAGGCCGGTGGCGGCGTCCTCCTCGCTCATCCGGGCGCGCTCGGCGATCTCGGCGATGGTCGGGGCGCGCCCGGACACCGTCTGGGACAGGTCCTGGCAGGCGAAGCGGACGCGGTTGCGCAGGTCCTGGACGCGCCGGGGCACGTGCAGGGTCCACATGTGGTCGCGGAAGTGCCGCTTGATCTCACCGGTGACGGTGGGCACGGCGTAGCTCTCGAAGGCGTTGCCGCGCTCCGGGTCGTAGCGGTCGACGGCCTTGACCAGGCCGAGGGCCGCCACCTGGCGCAGGTCCTCCAGGGACTCGCCGCGGTTGCGGAAGCGCCCCGCGAGCCGCTCGGCCATGGGCAGCCAGGCCCGCACGATCTCCTCGCGCAGGGCGTCCCGCTCGGGCCCGTGCGGCAGCTCGCACAGCCTGCGGAAGGCCTCGGCGGTGTCGGGGGCGTCGTCGTGCGGGTGGCGTCCCGCGCGGCCGCGCGGGGCACGGGCCCCGGCGCCGGACGCGGCGGGCTCGTCCCGCACCGGGGAGTCCGCCGGGGCCGCGGGGGCCGGGCCGGTGCCGGTCGGGGCGTCGGGGGCCGGGGCGGCGGGGGCGGTGGGGACCTGGAGGACGTCCGGGACCACGGGGGTCGGTGAGAGCGCGGTGGTCATGGGGGCCTCACGGGGGACGGTGTCGCCGGACGGCTGCGCGGAGCGGGTGGGCGCGGCGGACTCGCGGGGCGTGTCGGCCCGGGTCCGGGACGCGGCCGGGGCACACTGCCCGGACCTGGTGCGGGAGGCGGACCCCGGCCGGGCTGCGGTCCGCCTGCCGGAGGTGCGGGTCGATGCCTTCCTCGGCTTGGCGGCCTTCACGGCCTGCGCGGTCTTGGCGCGCTGGAGGTTGCGGGCGTCCTTGGGGCGCTCACGGCGCGCGGTCCCCGCGGAGGCCTCCTCGGGGCGCGTCGTCGCTGCCTCGGGGCGTGCTGCGTCGGATCGCATGGTGCGTCACAACTCCCTTGCCGGTGCCTTGGGGTGGGCGGTCACCGTGGGAGCGCGGGTCCATGCCACGACAGAACACACCCGGTGCGAGCGGTGTCGCTCCCACGGACGTGCCTCCGTTCCGAAGCACTGCAGTCCGCCTGCCCTGGCCGCCACCCCCCAAACGCCCCTATCGAACGGGCGGATGTTTCCGTTCCGGCACCCGAGGAAACCCGGGCAGGACGGACTCAGTGCCTGTACCAGGAGGACACCGACATGAGCACGAAGGTCGCCGACAACATTCTGGAGAGGCTGCGGGCCTGGGACGTCGAGTGCGTCTTCGGCTATCCCGGCGACGGCATCAACGGCCTCCTCGCCGCCTGGGGCCGCGCCGACGACCAGCCGCGCTTCATCCAGTCCCGGCACGAGGAGATGTCGGCGCTCGAGGCCGTCGGCTACGCCAAGTTCGGCAAGCGGCTCGGGGTCTGCGTGGCGACCTCGGGGCCCGGCGCCATCCACCTCCTCAACGGCCTGTACGACGCCAAGCTCGACCACGTGCCGGTGCTCGCCCTGGTGGGCCAGACGCACCGCACCGCGATGGGCGGCTCGTACCAGCAGGAGGTCGACCTGCACACGCTGTTCAAGGACGTCGCCTCCGACTTCGTGGAGACGGTGACGGTGCCCGAGCAGCTCCCGAACGTCCTCGACCGGGCCATCCGCACCGCCTACGCGCGCCGCTGCCCCACCGCCGTGATCCTCCCGGGCGACGTGCAGGAGCTCGACTACACCCCGCCCGCGCACGAGTTCAAGATGGTGCCGTCCAGCCTGGACCGCAGCGCCTGGACGGCGCTGCCCTCGCCGTCCGCGCTGGAGCGGGCCGCGGAGGTGCTGAACTCCGGCACCCGGGCCGCGATCCTGATCGGCCAGGGCGCGGCGGGCGCCCGCGCCGAGGTGGAGCAGATCGCGGAGCGGCTCGGCGCGGGCGTCGCCAAGGCGCTGCTCGGCAAGGACGCGCTGAGCGACGAACTGCCGTACGTCACCGGGTCCATCGGGCTGCTCGGCACGCGTCCCTCGTACGAGCTGATGCGGGACTGCGACACGCTCCTGACGATCGGCTCCAGCTTCCCGTACTCGCAGTTCCTGCCGGAGTTCGACAAGGCCCGCGCCGTGCAGATCGACATCGACCCGCACATGATCGGCATGCGCTACCCGTACGAGGTGAACCTGATCGGCGACGCGCGGGCCACGCTGCGGGAGCTGATCCCGCTGATCACCGACGAGCGGTCGGCGGCCGGGCGCGACTGGTACGGGGAGGTGTGCGCGGGCGTCGAGCGGTGGCACGGCGTGATGGACCGCCGCGCCCAGCTCGACGCCGACCCGGTCAACCCGGAGTTCGTGGCGCGCGCCCTGGACCCGCTGCTGCCCGCCGACGCGATCATCACCTCCGACTCGGGTTCGACGGCGAACTGGTACGCGCGCCACCTCACGATGCGCGGGGACATGCGCTCCTCGCTGTCGGGCACGCTCGCGACGATGGGCTGCGCCGTCCCGTACGCGATCGGCGCGAAGTTCGCGCACCCGAACCGGCCCGTCGTCGCGCTCGTCGGCGACGGCGCGATGCAGATGAACGGCCTGGCGGAGCTGATCACCGCGGCCAAGTACCGGCACCGCTGGGACGACCCGCGGCTGGTCGTCGGCATCTGGAACAACCAGGACCTCAACCAGGTGACGTGGGAGCTGCGCGCGATGGGCGGCGCGCCGTCGTTCGAGCCCTCGCAGACCCTGCCGGACGTGCCGTACGCGGAGTTCGCGCGGTCGATCGGGCTGACCGGCGTACGCGTGGAGAAGCCGGAGGACGTGGTGGCGGGCTGGCGCGCGGGCCTGGAGGCGGACGGCCCGGCGGTGGTGGAGTTCCGGACGGACCCGGCGGTCCCGCCGATCCCGCCGCACGCCACCTGGGAGCAGATGGAGTCGACGGCGGCGGCGCTGCTCAAGGGCGACTCCGACCGGGCGTCGGTGATGAAGCAGGGGTTCAAGGCGAAGATGCAGGAGTTCCTGCCGGGCGGCGACGGGCGGAGCTGAGCGGGCACCCGTAGCGGGCGGGGACGGCCGGGCACCCGCGGCGGGCGGCGGCCGGGAAGCCGCGCGGGCGGCGGGCCGACGGGCGGCGTCCGGTGTGGGGCCCGGTCACCGCCCGGCCGCGTCCGTCACAGGGCGCGGCGCGCGCCGTCCCCCGCGAAGGGCTCGAAGGCGTCGTCTCCGGGCTCCGCGGGCGGCAGCAGCAACTCCTCGTACCGGCCGAGCGCGAGGACCACGCCCAGCAGCAGCACCGGGATGAACACGGCGAGAACCGCCATGACCGCTCCTCCCCTCCGGGTGAAGGCTCTGGTGTGAGGGAGGTCACAGCCCGGGTCTCCTCCGCCCCGCCCGGCAAACCTCCGCCGCGGGCCGGATCCGGCGCCGGGGGCGGGGGCCGAGGCATGGCGGGGGCGCTCAGGGGTACTGCGGCGGGGGTCGCACCGACAGCGACGGGTGACAGCGACAGCCGACGCAGGAGGGCTCTAGACATGGCCGAGTACGTGAGGGACGTCATGACCACGGGCGTCGTCGCGGTCAGCCCCGACGCCTCGCTGGTGGAGGCCGCGCAGTTGATGCGGGCCCAGGACATCGGTGACGTCGTCGTGGCGCGGGACGGCGTGGTGCTGGGGGTGCTCACCGACCGGGACATCACGGTGCGGGCGGTGGCCGACGGGGCCGATCCGCTCACCGTCAGCGCGCACGCCGTGTGCACGCCGAACCCGGTGGTGGTGGGGCCCGACGACGAGGTCTCGGCGGCCGTCGGCCTGATGCGCGACCACGCGGTGCGCAGGCTGCCCGTGGTGGAGGACGGCCGGCCGGTCGGCATGGTGAGCCTCGGTGACCTCGCGGTCGAGCAGGACCCGGCGTCCGCGCTCGCCGACATCAGCCGCGCCGAGCCGGACGGCGGCCGGGGGCTGTTCCACTGAGGCCCCGCGCCACCGCCCCGGTCAGGGGGCGCGGCCGAGGAGGCAGAGCAGCCGCGTCTGCTCGTCGGCTCCCGGCGGGGGCTCCACCGCCGGGGCGAACAGGTCGCTCCCGGCCAGGTCGGCCGCATAAGGCGCGACCTCACGCGCGGCCGCGGCGACGAGGTCGTCCGGGAGCCGCTCGTCCGCACCGACCGCCCGCGCCAGGTCCCAGGTGTGCACCACGAGGTCCGTGGTCATCTGGGCGCAGTAGGCGCGCGCGGCTGTCTCGCCGTAGCTGAGGTGGACGGTGCGGTCGAGGGCGTCCGGAGCGCTGAACGCGGCGCGGGCCGCCGCGGCGGCGGTGTCCCAGGCCGCGACGGGGTCGGGGCCGAGCGGGTCGCCGTCGAAGGCGTCGCCGACGGCCTCGACGGTGGCGCCGTCGCGGACGAGCGGCGGCACCCAGAGCTGTTCGGTCACGAGGTGGCGCACGAGGTCCCGGACGGTCCACTCCGCGCACGGGGTGGGGGCGTCCCACCGGTCCGGCCCGGCGGCGCGCACCCGCCGGGTGAACTGCTCCTGCGCCCGGCCGTACCGGTCCAGGAGCTGCTGGTCGGTGGTCTCGCTCATGCCGTCTCCCGTGGGTCGCGCCGGTGCCGGTGACGGACCGCGGCGGGCCGTCCGGAGACGAGTCTCGCCGGGATCCGCCGCCCGGACCACGGGAAGGGGACCGGAGGGGCGGGCCCGCGGCACACGGGGGAATGCCAGGGGTAACGACCGGGCCCGCCGGACCGGGACCGGCCCGGCTCGAAACGAGCCGCCGGGCCGGGTGCGCGCCGGAACTCCGTCCACGGCACACGGCCCGGGAGAAGGCTGGTACTCCCGCGACGCGGCCGGTCCCTCCGGCGACAGCGGTTCACCCTAGGCGCGGACCGCCGTCCGCCACGATCCGCTGCGCGCACCGCCTGTCCGGATAACGCACCCTGTCCGGATGGCGCGCCCGCGCACGGCCGACACGCCGCACCTCCAGGCACACCCGTCCCGTCAGCCGCGCAGCGTCTGGGACGGCAGTTCGCCGTACCGCGCCCGGTACTGCTCGGCGAACCGGCCCAGGTGGGTGAAGCCCCAGCGGCCCGCGACCTCGCTCACGCCCCGCTCGCCCGGCCGCGCCGCGCGCAGCTCCTCGTGCACGCGCGCGAGCCGTACGTCGCGTACGTACGCCATCGGCGACATGCCCACGTAGTGGCGGAAGGCCTCCTGGAGCCGGCGCACGCCGACGCGGCCCTCGGCGGCGAGGGACGCGGTGGTGAAGGGGTGCTCGGGGCGGGCCTGGACGGCGTCCATGACGCGTTTGACGGGGGCGGGCCGCAGCCTGCCGACGGGCTCGGCGAGCCGGTCGCGGTAGCGGTGCTCGGCGGCGAGCAGCAGCCCGCTGACGATGGCCTCCTGGAGCGGCCCGGCGGTCAGGGGGTGGGACAGGGCGCCGCCGTCCTCGCGCAGGTCCTCCACCACGGCGCGGACCAGGCGCGCCCAGCCGCGGCCCGGGCCGCGAGTCGTGTCGAAGACCGGCCCGAAGTCGACGGGGGCGCGCACCGGCCTGCCGAGGAGCTGCTCCAGGCGGCCTTCGAGGGCGGCGCGGTCGAGCTTCACGGCGAGCAGCCGGCAGTCGCCGGACCAGCGGTCCAGGACGGTGTCGCCGACCGGCTGGTAGACCGCCGCGCACCCGGAGGTGGCGGTGGTGGGGCGGGCCGGGCCCTGGCGCCAGGACACCTCGCCGCTGAGCAGGATGTTGACGTGGTACGAGCCCAGTTCGCCGAAGCGCATCCGCACGTCGGCGCCGCAGCTCATGTCGCCGATGGTGAGCGCCCCGAGGCGGCCGATGTCGAACCGCGCGGCGAAGGGGCGCGTGCCATCGGCGACATCCATGGCATTGCTGTAGTACGTGGCCGCGATCAGGTCCCTGGCCTCGTCCACGTCGCTCGTCCGGAAGGACGTCGTGACGGACACCGTGTCTCCCCCGGCGCGGCCGCGGTGGGTCCGGGCGCGCCGCGGGTCACGCTACCGCGCCCGCTCCACCCGCCGCTCGTCCCAGACCGGCTCGGGGGTCTCGCGCACGCGGCCGTCGGAGCCGAAGACGAGGAAGCGGTCGAAGGACCGGGCGAACCAGCGGTCGTGGGTGACCGCGAGCACCGTGCCCTCGTACGCCTCCAGGCCCTCCTGGAGCGCTTCGGCGGACTCCAGGTCCAGGTTGTCCGTGGGCTCGTCGAGCAGCAGGGCGGTGGCGCCCTGGAGCTCGAGGAGCAGGATCTGGAAGCGGGCCTGCTGGCCGCCGGACAGCTTCTCGAAGCGCTGCTCGGCCTGCGCGGTCAGTTCGTAGCGGCGCAGCCGGGACATGGCCGCGCCCCGATCCTTGGCGTGGTCGCGCCACAGGATGTCGAGGAGGGTGCGGCCCTCCAGCTCGGGGTGGGCGTGGGTCTGCGCGAAGTGGCCGGGCACGACGCGCGCGCCGAGCTTCCACTCGCCCGTGTGCGCCACCGGGTGGTCGGGGTCGCCCGCGAGGAGGCGCAGGAAGTGGGACTTGCCGGAGCCGTTCGAGCCGAGCACGGCGACGCGCTCGCCGTAGAACACCTCCAGGTCGAAGGGGCGCATCAGGCCGGTCAGCTCCAGGTCCTTGCAGGTGACGGCGCGCACGCCGGTGCGGCCGCCGTGCAGGCGCATCGTGATGTCCTGCTTGCGCGGCGGCTCGGGCGGCGGGCCCGCCTCCTCGAACTTGCGCAGCCGCGTCTTCGCCGCCTGGTAGCGCGAGGCCATGTCGTCGCTGCGCGAGGCGTACTGCTGCATGTCGAGGACGAGCTTCTTGAGCTGCGCGTGCTTCTCGTCCCAGCGGCGGCGCAGCTCCTCGAAGCGGGCGAAGCGCTCCTGCCGCGCCTCGTGGTAGGTGGCGAAGCCGCCGCCGTGCACCCACACCTCGGAGCCGCCGGGGCTGGGCTCCACGCTGACGATCCGGTCGGCGGCGCGGGCGAGCAGCTCCCGGTCGTGGCTGACGAACAGGACCGTCTTGCGGGTCTCCTTCAGCCGCTCCTCCAGCCAGCGCTTGCCGGGGACGTCCAGGTAGTTGTCCGGCTCGTCGAGGAGCAGCACCTCGTCCGTGCCGCGCAGCAGGGCCTCAAGGACCAGGCGCTTCTGCTCGCCGCCGGAGAGCGTGCGGACCTCGCGCCACTGGGCCTTGTCGTACGGCACGCCGAGCGCGGCCGTGGTGCAGATGTCCCACAGGGTCTCGGCCTCGTACCCGCGCGCCTCGGCCCAGTCGGCGAGCGCCTGCGCGTACCCGATCTGGGCGGCCTCGTCGTCGACGGTGAGGAGGGCGTGCTCGGCGGCGTCGACGGCCTTCGCGGCCTGGCGGATGCGCGGGTGCGCCACGGACACGAGCAGGTCGCGCACCGTCGAGCCGTCCCGCACGGAGCCCACGAACTGGGGCATGACGCCGAGGCCGCCGCTGACCGTGACCGTGCCGCCGTGCGGGCGCAGCTCGCCCGAGATCAGCCTGAGCAGGGTGGTCTTCCCGGCGCCGTTCGGCCCCACGAGGGCGGCCGAGGTGCCCTCGGCGACACGGAAGGAGACATCACCGAGCAGGGCTCGCCCGTCCGGCAGGTAGTACTCGAGGTGCGCGGCTTCCAGATGTCCCATGCGGCCGATTGTCCCGGGGCCTGATCGCGGGCGGCAAACGGTTTACGGCGGGGGCGGGGCACCGCGGGTCTTCGCTCCGGGGGCTGCCCGGCAGGGCGCGGCGGGGCCCGCGGCGGGCCGCCGGGCACGTGGCAGGGGGCCGCTCGGGGGCCCTGGGACCACCGGACCGTTGCTCCGGGCGTTCACCGGGTACCCGAGAGGCATGACCGCTGATGCCCAGCTTCCCCTCCCGCCCGCCGGCGGGCCCAAGGCCCGTCTCGTCTCCCTGGACTGCCGGATCTTCACCGCCGTGGCCGAACAGCACTGGCCCGGGGCCGACCAGGTGCTGCCCCGGCTGAGCCGCGCCGCGAACCACGGCGTCCTGTGGTTCGCGACGGCGGCCGGACTCGCGGCGACCCGGCGCCCGCGGGCCCGCCGCGCCGCCGTGCGGGGCGTGGCGTCGCTGGCCCTGGCCTCGGCGACGATCAACACCCTCGGCAAGCGGTCCGTGCGCCGCGCCCGGCCGATCCTGGACGAGGTGCCGCTGATCCGCCGCCTGAAGCGGCAGCCTGTCACCACGTCGTTCCCCTCCGGCCACGCCGCGTCCGCCGCGGCCTTCGCCACCGGCGTGGCGCTGGAGTCGCGGGGGCTCGGGGCCGCCGTCGCGCCGCTCGCGGGGGCCGTCGCGCTGTCGCGGGTCTACACCGGCGTGCACTTCCCCAGTGACGTGCTGGCGGGTGCCGCCCTGGGCGCGGGTGCCGCCTTCGCCGTGCGCGGCCTGGTGCCGACGCGGTCCCAGCTCCCGCCGCCGGGCCGTCCGCGCCGGGAGGCGCCCGCGCTGCGGGACGGGCGCGGCCTGGTGGTGGTCGTGAACGAGGGCGCGAAGTCCCCCGAGCGGGTGCGCCCGCTGCTTGCCGCGCTGCCCCTCGCCGAGGCCGTGTACTGCGAGCCGGCCGACGTGGCCGCGGAGCTGGACAAGGCGGCTTCGCGCGCGCAGGCGCTCGGGGTGTGCGGCGGCGACGGCACCGTCAACGCGGCGGCGGCCGCCGCCCTGCGCCACGGCGTCCCGCTCGTGGTGCTCCCCGGCGGCACGCTCAACCACTTCGCGCAGGACCTGGGCGCGGAGGACCCGCTGGAGGTGGCGGCCGCGGTCGAGGCGGGGGACGCGGTCGCGGTGGACGTGGGGCGGTTCAGCGCCGGCCGCGGCGACGGGTACTTCCTCAACACCTTCAGCCTCGGCGTCTACCCGGAGCTGGTGCGCGAGCGCGAGCGCTGGTCGTACCGCGTCGGCGGCTGGCCCGCCGGGGTCCTCGCCGCCGCCCATGTGCTGCGCGCGCACCGCAAGCCGCTGCGCGCCGAGTTCCAGGGCACCGAGCGGGCGCTGTGGCTGCTGTTCGCCGGCAACTGCGTGTACAACCGCTGGGGGCTCACGCCCGCGCGCCGGTTCGACCTCGCCGACGGGCTGCTCGACGTGCGCATCGTGCACGGCGGCCGCCGCCCGGCCGCCCGGCTGCTCGCCGCCGCCCTGACCTCGCCGGTGGAGCGCTCCCCCATCCAGACCGCGATCCGCCGCCGCAGGCTGCGCGTGGACGGCCTGGAGCCCGGCACGATGATCGCGTACGACGGCGAGATCATGCCGGTCGAGGGCGAGTTGCTGATCGAGAAGCTGCCAGAGGCACTGACGGTGTACCGGCCGTCCCTGGCGCTTTAGCACGCACCCCGCCCGGCTCGCCCCGGCGCACGGCTCGTACGGGCCGCGCGCCGGGGCGGTTCTCTGCCCACCCTCCGATCGTCCACAGTGTGATACGCGGGTCTCACCATACGGCCGGGCGGCGTAGGGTCCCGACATGTCACAGCGCCCCGCCCAGAACTCCCCGGCCCGGAACGAGACCGCCGATTCCGCCGACCCCGCTGCCCCGTCCGACACCACCGACACCACCGACACCACCGACACCGCCGACACCGCCGACACCGCCGTCTACACGCACGGCCATCACGAGTCGGTCCTGCGGTCCCACACCTGGCGCACCGCCGCCAACTCCGCGGCGTACCTGCTGAGTTCGCTGCGGCCCGGGATGCGGGTCCTCGACATCGGCTGCGGGCCCGGGACCATCACCGCCGACCTGGCGGCACTGGTCCCGGGCGGGCACGTCGTGGGCGTCGACCGGGCCCCCGACGTCCTGGACCTGGCCCGCGCGACGGCGGCGGAACGGGGCGTGGACAACGTGGAGTTCGCCGTCGGTGACGTGCACGCCCTCGCGTACCCGGACGGCTCCTTCGACGTCGTCCACGCCCACCAGGTGCTCCAGCACGTCGGCGACCCGGTACGGGCCCTGCGGGAGATGCGCCGCGTCTGCGCGCCGGGCGGCGTGGTGGCCGCGCGTGACAGCGACTACGCGGCGATGACCTGGCACCCGGGCTCGCCCGGCCTCGACGACTGGCTCGACCTGTACCGGCGGGTGGCCCGCGCCAACGGGGGCGAGCCGGACGCGGGCCGGACCCTGAAGTCCTGGGCCCTGGCGGCCGGTTTCACCGACGTCACGGCGGGGGCCGACACCTGGTGCTACAGCACGCCCGAGGAGCGGGCCTGGTGGGCCGGGCTCTGGGCCGACCGCACGGTGGCGTCCTCGTACGCCGACCGCGCCGTCGAGGGCGGCCACGCCGACGCGGAGCGGCTGCGCGCGATCGCCGGGGCCTGGCGGGAGTGGGGCCGCGCCCCGGACGGCTGGTTCGCCGTGCTGCACGGGGAAATCCTCTGCCGCGGGTGAGCACCGGCCGGCGCGGAGGGGGGCCAGGGGGTGTGAGCGGGCCTCCCACGGACACTCGGCCGTCGGGAGGTAGACACCATGGTTCCCCTTCTTCTGGTCCTGCTGCTGGTGCTGGTGCTGGGCGTCGCCGGGTTCGCGGTCGAGGTGCTGTGGTGGCTCGCCGTCGCGGTGCTCGTCGTGTGGCTGCTCGGCTTCCTGCTGCGGGGCGCGCCTCCAGGCGCGTCCGGCGCACCCGGGACGAGGCCTCGCTGGTACCGGTGGTGACCGCGGGTCCGTCGGCAGTCAGCCGCCTCGGCTCAGTCGCCGTGGCCCCGTTGCCGCGGCCCGGTCGCCGAGGTCCGGCCGCCGCGGCTCAGTCCCTCGGCAGGAGCGGTCCCAGCGGTCCGAGGTCCAGGTTCAGGTCCTCGGGCCGCAGTCCGTAGTGCTCGCGCAGTTCGGTCATCCGCTCCTCCAGGAGCATCAGCGTCAGCCCGATCCGCTCCTCCTGCTCCTCCGACAGCTCCCCGGTGTCGAACCGGCGCAGCGCCTGGCGCTCCATGAGCTGGCGCAGCAGCTCGACGACGGTGAGGACGAGGGCGACGAGGTCGCGCTCCACCGTCTCGGGCGCGAGGTCCAGCGGGCGGCGGCCCCGCGCACGCGAGGGGCCGGCGGGCGCGGCACGCCCGGCGTCCGGGTCCGGCTCGGCGTCCGTGCGGGGTGCGGCGGCCGTACCCGCCTCGGCGCCCAGCTCGGTATCCGGCTCGGCGTCCGGCTCGGGACCCGTGCCCGCCTCCGGACCGATCCCCGTACCCGTCCCGCCTCCGGTCCCCGCGGGAGCCCGCGTACCGGTCTCCGTACGCACCGGCCTCATCGGCCCTCGCCTCCCGTCCCGTACCCGTACCCGTGCTCGTACTCGGCGGTCGGCCACGGCGAGGGCACGTTCGCGCCGACCGTGCTGATCAGTGCCTTCAGGTCGATGCGTACGAGATCCACGTCCGCGATGCGCAGGGTGAGGTCACCGGCGATGACCACGCCCCCGGCGAGCAGCCGGTCGAGGATGTCGACGAGCGCGATCTCCCGGGTGTGCAGCGGCTCTATCGCCGTCATGCGTGCTCAGCGCTCCTCTGCCCGGCCGCGTCCGCCGGGTCCGCCTGGCTGTCGTCCGGGGCGTCGTCCGGGTCGTCGGTGAAGGAGTACGCCGCCCAGGGGCCGGTCACCTCCACGCGCAGGCCCGGCTGGTTGCCTTCGGTGCGGCCGACCAGCTCAAGGAAGGCCTCGGCCCGCTCCCGCGGCACGAGGTAGGCCCCGTTGAGGACGTTCCGCCCGGCGCCCGACTCGGCCAGGGCCGGGCTCTGCGGCGGGTGCAGCCGGGAGGCGGCGGCGGACCGCGTGAGGTCCGCGTGGAGCCGCCGCGCGAACGCGTCGGCCCGCGCGGCGGCCTCCTCGCCCGCCGTGCGCTGCGCCCTGCGCTGCCGCAGGTAGTCGCGGCCCGACGCGGGCGGGCCCGACGGCCGCGACGCGCCGGCCGCGGCCTTGTCGGCGCCCGGGGCGAGCCAGACCTTCACGCCCCACTCGATGTGCCCGTCGATCCGGTCCAGGATGCGGTGGAGCCGCTCGTTCTCGCTCTCCAGCATCGTGCGGACGCCGCTGTCGTCCCGGAACACGGTCGCGAGCCGCAGCGGCAGCGGGCAGGTGACGGTGGTGAGCGCGGAGATCACCTTCTGGTGCGCCCTGGCCGTACCGGCCAGCCAGTCCAGGTCCTCCAGGTGCACGCGCAGCGGCTCGTGCGCGAAGTCCCGGGCGGGGACGGGACTGACCACGGCGACCAGGCCCTTGTGGGCCACCTGCCGCGGCGGGGCGTCCCCGACCCCGGTGAGGTCGGCGTGCAGCGGCCCGGGCAGCGGGCGGCACACCGCGTAGACGTAACGCAGCTCATCGGTCACGTTCGTGCTCATCTCCACGTTCCTCCGCCTCGGCCGACGCGGACGGCGCCTCGCCCCGGCCCGGAGCCAGTTGCTCCAGCTGCTCCAGGCGCCGCTTCAACTCCGCGTTCTCCCGCGCCAGTTCGGATCGGCGGGCGCCGCTGGACAGGGCCGGGTCGTCCTCCCACCAGTCGATGCCCATCTCCTTGGCGCGCTCCACCGAGGCGACGACGAGCCGCAGCTTCACGGTGAGCAGCTCGATGTCGAGCAGGTTGATCCGGATGTCCCCGGCGATGACGACGCCCTTGTCCAGGACGCGCTCGAGCACGTCGGCCAGGTTCGTGCCGCCTTCCTGGCCGTACGACTGGGGCAGCCGGCCGGGGGTGGTCATCGGCGGCTCCTGGCCGGTACCGGCTCCTCCGCGTCGACGTCGTCGTCGGCGTACTCCTCGTCGTCCTCGTCGTCCTCGACCTCGTCGATCACGTCGCCCTCGTCGTCGACGTCGTCCTCGACGTCCTCGGGCTCGCCGGCCTCGTCGACCACGTCACCCTCGTCGTCCTCGTCGTCCTCGGGGGCGTCGTCGCGCTCGTCGTACGCGGCCGCCGGCTCCCCGGCGTCCTCCTCGGGCTCCTCGTCCGACTCCTCCGGCTCCTCCGCCTCGTCCGCGTACTCGCCCTCGGGCTCGTCGGCGTAGGTGTCGTCGTCCTCGTGGTACGCGACGTCCTCCGCGTCCTCCTCGGGCTCGACGCCCTCCTCGTCCTCGGCCTCCGCGTCCTCGGAGTCCTGCGAGTTCCGGGCCTCCCGGCCGGCGTCCCGGTCGTCGGCGTCCCCGCGCGCCTCCCGGCCGTCCTCACCCTCGTGACCGTCTCTGTCGTCCCGGTCGTCCCGGTCGTCGCGGTCGTCCTCGTCGCCCTGGTCGTCGTCGGAGGCCGCGGAGCGCAGCGTGACGTGGCGGGCGAAGTGCTTGAGGTCGAGGCGGGCCCTGCGGCCCTGTGCGCGCCAGAGGTTGCCGGTCCGCTCGAACAGGCCCTTCGGGTAGTACTCGATGATCAGCACGACCCGGGTCAGGCGGTCGCCGAGCGGGTGGAAGGTGACCACGCCCTTGGTGGTGCCCTTGGCGCCCTCCGCCGTCCACGCGAGGCGCTCCTCCGGCACCTGGTCGGTGAGGTGCGCCGTCCAGCTCCTGCTGGACCAGAAGATCTTGAGCTTCCACTGGGACTCGGTGTCGCTCACCTCGGTGGCGTCCTGCACGCCCTTGGTGAAGGTGGCGAACTCCTCGAACCGCGTCCACTGCTCGTACGCCTCGCGCACGGGCACGCCGACGTCGACGTACTCCAGGATGACGGTGGGCTTCTGGCCGCTGCCGCCCTTCTTGCCCTTGCCGCCGCGGGCGCTGTCCAGGGCTCCCTTGACGGAGTCGGTGACGGCGTCCTTGACGCGGCTGCCGCCGATCTCCACGGCGCTGCGCAGCGGGCCCTTGCCCGAGGCCAGCTTGCGGCCGCCCTCCAGGGCGACGCGGGCCAGGCCCGGGCTGCGGCCCTCGGCCATGTCGTTCAGCTTGACGGTGGCGTCGCCGAGCTTGCGGCCGACGCCCACGAGGGCGCGTTCGGCCTGGGCCATGAGGTAGGCCCGGGCCTCGTCCTTCAGGCGGTCGGCGGCCGGCCCGTGCAGGGCGTCGCTCAGCGCGCTCCCCGGCCCGGACCCGTTCCCCGAGCCCGTGGCCCCGCGGAGCTTGTCGCGCGTCTCAGGCATCGTCGCCCCCCTTCGACCGGGTGGTCGCCCGGGCGGTCTTCTTGGCCGGGGCCCGCTTGGCCGTCGAGCGCTGCGACGTCTTCGTGCCCTTCGTGCCCTTCGAGGCGGTCCGCTGCTGGCCCGAGCGCGAGCCGCGGGTGCCCGAGCCCTGCTGCTTGCGGGGCGCGGCGCTCTTGCCGCCCTGGCGGCCGGACTCCTCGCCGCCGTCCTCGCCGTCGTCCGCACCGTCCTCGCCGTCGTCCTTGGCCCGGCCCTTGCCCGTGACCGCCCGGGTGGCCTTGCCGGTCGCCGAGCGGGTCTTCCTGGCCGCCGTGGGGCCCTTCCGGCCGGTGTCCTCGTCGGACTCGCCGGACTCGTCGGACTCGGGCTCGTCGCGCTCGGGCTCGTCGTGCTCGTCACGGCCGGGGACGACCCCCGCTATGCGGTCCTGCACGTCGAGGGTGCGGTCGTGCAGCCGGTCCGCCAGGGACTCGATGCGCTTGTCGAGCAGCGAGCCGGTCGCCGCCTTGCCGACGCCTCGCAAGTCCTCCCGCAACTGGTCGCCGATCTCCTTGAACTGCGGGTTCTTCTCCAGTTGCTCGCTGACCGCGCGAGCCAGGGAGGCGGGGTTCAGCTTCATGCGCCTGCCCGCGACCATGGTGCCGACGGCGAAGGCCAGTTTGGCCTTCTTGGTGCGGCCCAAGAGGTACCCCGCGCCTACGGCGAGGCCCACTGCCATACGGTTCATCGTGTCGCCGTCCTGTTCTCCGGCTGGTCCGCCGTCTGGTTCTCCGGCGCTGCCTGCTGCTGTTGGACGCCGTAGCCGAGCCGGGTGAGCAGCTCGTCCTCACGGCGGTCGAACTCGGCCTCGTCGATCTCGCCCGCCTCCAGCTGCCGGGTGAGGCGGGCGAGTTCGGCGCGGATGGCCGAGGGGTCGTAGTACTGCCGCTCTGCCTCCGCCGTGACCTGGCGGATCGCCCAGAGGGCCCCCCGGGCCGGCGCCAGAGGCAGCGCGAGCAGTTCACCGATGAGCCCCATGGGCCTGGCTCACCGCGCCTGTGCCGCGTCGGCGGCCGGCCGGGCCGGGCCGAGGTCGACGAAGCTGTACGGCGGCAGCGGCCCGTTGACCCGCACGTCCAGGTGCGGCTGCGTCTTGCGCAGCTCCTCGACGGCGGCGACGAAGCCGTCCGCGGCGTCACGGCGTACCAGGAACGAGTAGTTGGCCAGCCACCCGGAGCCCTCGGGCCCCTCGCTGACCGCCTCGGCGCACGGCTCGAGGGCGCGGCGCACCTCCATGCCGTCGCCGGCCTCGCGGGCCTGCACAGCGGCCGTCAGCCGCTCGCCGAGCTGGAGCTTCTGCTCGTACGTGCCGCCGCCCGCGGCGCGGTTGGCCTCGGCCATGGCGCGCAGCTCGGGGTTCTCGGCGAGCACCTGGTGCAGCACGGCCTGCTCGTCGTGCGCGGCCTTCACGTTGTACTCGGCCTTGCCCTCCAGGGCGCGCAGCCGCTCCTCGTAGTGGTCGGCGAGCTCCTGGAGGACGTCGAGGACCGCCTGGTCGTCCTGCGCGAGGCTGCCGAAGCGCATCGGCAGGACCGGGCCGCCCGCGCCCGCCTCGTCCAGGACGCTCTGGTGGGCGAGCAGGTCGCGCCGCTTGGGGCGCAGGTCCTCGGGGCTGTCGCTGACGAGCGCGGCGAGGTTGCCGTGCCGCAGGACGCGCACGGGCCGCTCCGGGTCGCCGATGCCGCCCATGCCCTCGGGCAGCGACGGGTGCCCGGTGTGCGTGATGCCGTAGATGTACGTGGTCACTCCTGCTCCTCCTTCCGGGCTCGGGACGTGCTGCGGCGGGTCCGCGACTTGGCGGGCTCCTCGTCTCCGGAGCGGCCGTCCTCACGGGCCTGCCGGAACGCGTCCGACACGGTCTGGGCGGCGCCGCTGAGCGCGCCCTTGGACTTGCCGCGCGCGCCGGACTCGGTGATCTCGCCGACCATTTCGGGCAGGCCGGGGCTCTTGTTCGGCCCCGACTCCAGGTCGAGGCGGTTACAGGCCTCGGCGAAGCGCAGGTAGGTGTCGACGCTGGCGATGACGACACGGACGTCGACCTTCAGGATCTCGATGCCGACGAGCGAGACGCGTACGAACGCGTCGATCACGAGCCCGCGGTCGAGGATGAGTTCGATGACGTCGTACAGGCCACTGGTACCGCCTGAGCCACCGCTCTGCTGTGCCGGGACGACGGTCATGGCGACCAGTCCTCCTTGCTTTCGCTAGGGGTCATGGATGTCTGAGTGGGTCGGATCGATGGATGTCTGTGGATGTCTGTGCCTCTGCTGGATGTCGGGATGGATGGTGAGAATGTGAAGAACCCCGAAGTAGTGCGGGGGTTGAACGGAGGATGTGGAATCTACGTATGCACGCAATGCCGGAACGTATGCGTGGGGAGCGGAGGTTGTTGTGCGGACCGGCCGCACGCGGGGCCTCGTGACCCCGCGGGCCGTCCGTCAGCCGCTCTGGCGCGGGTCGGCGCGGCCGCGCTCGTAGCGCCGCACCCGCCGGTAGCCGGTGAGGTCACCGCCCGGCTCCAGGGTCACGGCGTACGTCGCGAGCAGGCTCATGGTGTCCGGCACCCGCGCGAGTTCCATGACCTCGATCTCCAACTCCCAGCCGTCCTCGGTGCGTTCGAAGGACGAGACGGACTCGGCGGTGAGGCCGGTGAGTTCGGTGAGCTGTTCCCGCGCTTGGCGCAGCACCTGTATGGGGCCGGGCCCGTCGTCGGCCTGGGTGTTCGACTTGTTGTCGGTCTTGCGAGACGTGTCCGTCATGGCCACCTCCTGATTCGAGTGACCGCGTACTGCGGCGGCAAACCTCCGTGTGCCCCGTTACGCGCCGCGTAGTGCCCGCAGCTTGCGGCGGGCCGGACCGAGCGCGCGCGGTGAACGCAGCAGCCCCGCCCAGGGATCGGCGCGGGCCTGCTCCACCGCGTCGGCCAGGGTCCAGCGGGCGGCGTGCGTGGCGGGGTCGTCGAGCTGCTCCCAGGCGATCGGCACGGCCACGGGCGCGCCGGGCCGGGCGCGGACCGAGAAGGGGGCGACGGCGGTCTGCGCGTACCCGTTGCGCTGCACGTCGAGGTAGAGCCGCTCGCCGCGGTCCTTCTTGCGGGCGGCGGTCGTGAGCCGGTCGGGGTGTGCGGCGGCGAGGAGTTCGGCGACCTCCTTGGCGAAGTCGCGGACGTCGTCGACGTGGTGACGGCCGTTGACGGGCACCACGACGTGCAGGCCGCGCGACCCGGTCGTCATGACGGCGGAGGGCAGGCCCACCTGGTCCAGGACTTCACCGACCAGCCGGGCCGCCTCGCGCACCGGGCCGAACACCTCCTCGGGCGTGCCCTCCCCCGCCGGGTCCGGGTCGAACACCATGCGGTCGGGCCGGTCGGTCCGGCCGGTCCGGCCGGTCCGGGACAGCCAGCGGTGCAGGGTGACGCAGGCCTGGTCGGCGAGGTACAGGAGGGTCGCGCTGTCGTCGCAGACGGTGTGCGTGACGGTGCCGCCCTGCTTCGGCACCTCGGCACGGGTGATCCAGTCCGGGTAGTGGCCGGGTGTGTCCTTCTGCATGAAGCGGGGCCCGGACAGCCCGTCCGGGTGCCGCTCCAGCATCAGCGGACGGCCGCGCAGATGCGGCACCATGAACGGGGCGACGGACCGGTAGTAGTCGAAGAGGTCGCCCTTGGTGTACGTCCCGCCCCGGTCACCGGTGGCGTCGCCGTCGGGGGCGCCGGGCAGGAACGGCTTGTCCGGGCGGTGCAGTGCGACGGTGCGACGGCCCGCCCGCACGGTGCGTGTACTGCTGCTCATCATCGCCTCCTTGTCGTACGGGGTCCGCGGCCGTCCGGGGCGGACGCGGGCGCCTGCGGGGCCGGTGGAGGGTGTGCACCGGCGGCGCGGGGTGCGCGGCCCACCGCGTCGGGTGGCCGCTCCGCCGCGCCGTCGGGGGCGTTGCGGGACGCGGCGGTACGGAACCGGGCGGGGCGCGGAGCGCCGTGGCGGCGGCCCCGCCCGCCCGGGGCGCCCGCGGGCACCCCGCGTCAGCGGACCACGTGCTCCACGAGCAGCCGCACCGCCGCCGCGATGGACTCCGCGTCCACGCCCGCGGCGTGCAACTGCTCGGCGGGCGAAGCGGATCCGGGCATGCCCGTCACGGCGAGCCGGGCCAGGCGCGGCACGGGCATGCCGTCGCTGAAGGCGTCCACGACGGCGTCGCCGATGCCTCCCTCGGGGCGGTGGTCCTCGACCGTGAGGAGGCAGCCGGTGACCTCGGCGGCCTCGCGCAGCGTCGCCCGGTCGACGGGCTTGACGGAGTACAGGTCGATCACGCGCACCGGGATGCCCTCGCGGTCGAGGAGCCCGGCGGCCGCGAGGGCCTCGTGGACGGTAACCCCGGCGGCGACCACGGTGAGCCGGTCGGCGCCCGAGGAGCGCAGCACCTTGGACCCGCCGACGGGGAACTCCTCGTCGGGGCCGTAGAGCACCGGGGCGGCGCCGCGCGAGGTGCGCAGGTAGCGCACGCCGTCAAGGTCGGCCATCGCGGCGACGAGGCGCGCCGTCTGGGGCGCGTCGCACGGGTAGAGGACGGTCGAGCCGTGCACGGCGCGGAACATCGCCAGGTCCTCCAGGCCCATCTGCGACGGGCCGTCCTGGCCGATGGCGACGCCCGCGTGCGAGCCGACCAGGTTGAGGTCCGCGCCGCTGACGGCCGCCATGCGGACGAAGTCGTGGGCGCGGGTGAGGAACGCCGCGAACGAGGAGGCGTACGGCACCCAGCCGCGGCGCGCCAGGCCGACGGCGGCGGCGACCATCTGCTGCTCGGCGATGTAGCACTCGAAGAACCGCTCCGGGTGGTCCTTGGCGAAGAACTCCGCGCGCGTGGAGTCGCCGACCTCGCCGTCCAGCGCGACGACGTCGCCGCGCGCCGTGCCGAGCGCCGCGAGCGCCTGGCCGTAGGCGTCCCGGGTGGCGACCTCGGTGCCCTTCTCGTACCGGGGCAGCTCCAGGTGGCCGCTGCGGGTGGCGCGCAGCACCCGGGCCGCCGGGGGCGCCGGGACGTGCACGCGCAGGTCACCGGTGCCGCCGAGCTCCTCGACCGCGGCGTCCGCGTCGGGCAGCGGCTTGCCGTGCAGGCCCTCGCGGTCCTCGGCGGAGGCGACGCCCTTGCCCTTGAGGGTGCGGGCGAGGACCACGGTGGGCCGCCCGGTGGTGTCGCGCGCCTCGCGCAGGGCGCGGTCGACGTCCGCGGTGTCGTGCCCGTCGACGTTGACGACGTGCCAGCCGAAGGCGGCGAAGCGGCGCGCGTAGGCGTCCAGGTCCCAGCCGTGCCGGGTGGGCCCGCGCTGCCCGAGCCGGTTCACGTCGACGAGCGCGGTGAGGTTGTCGAGCTGCTCGTACGCGGCGTGCTCGGCGGCCTCCCACACGGAGCCCTCGGCCAGTTCGCTGTCGCCGCACAGGACCCACACGCGGTACGGGATGCGGTCGAGCCGCTTGCCGGACAGCGCCATGCCGACGCCGACGGGAAGCCCCTGGCCGAGCGAGCCGGTGGCCACCTCGACCCAGGGCAGCCGGCGCGGCGTCGGGTGCCCTTCGAGGCGGCTGCCGCGCTTGCGGAAGGTCAGCAGCTCCTCATCGTCGATGACGCCCGCCGCCTTGTACGCGGCGTACAGCAGCGGGGAGGCGTGCCCCTTGGAGAGGATGAAACGGTCGTTGCCGGGGTGGTCGGGGCGCTCGAAGTCGTAGCGGAAGTGGCGGGCCAGGAGCACCGCCATCAGGTCGGCCGCCGACAGGGACGAGGTGGGGTGCCCGGACCCGGCGGCGGCCGCGGCGCGCACGGAGTCGACGCGCAACTGCCGCGCCAGGTCGTCGAACTGCGGCTCGGCGGGGGCGCCGCCGTGCGGGGTTCCTGCTGCCATGGCGGGTCACTCCTCGCTCTTGCGCGCACTGCCGCGGTCCGTCCGCGCGGCCTTGCGGGTGCCGCCGCGCGAAGCCGCGGCCTTGCCGGTGCCGCCGGTGGCCGCGGCCTTGGCCCCGCCGTCCGAAGCCGCCGCCTCGGCCCCGCCGTCCGCGCTCTTGGCCTTGGTCCCGCCGTCCGGGCTCTTGGCCTTGGTCCCGCCGTTCTTGTCCGCGTCGCCCGGCCCGCCCGGCACCCGGGCCAGCTCCGGTGACGACGTGTCCAGCGGTACCGACCACGACCGGACGAGGCCGAGCCCTACGCCCTGGCGCGGCAGCACCGCGTCCAGGAGCCAGTCGGCGGCGACGCGCACGCGGTTGCCGGGCATCGCGGCCAGGTGGTAGCCGCGTGTGACGGCCCCGGCGAGCGGCCCGGACAGCGGGATGCCGAGCGGGTTGGCGGCGCCCTTGACGCCGCCGAGGTCGACGGTGAAGCCGAGGTCGTGGTGGCGGTAGGCGCCGCGCCGGCCGATGCCGAGCGAGGCGGCGACGTTGCGGCCCGCGACCTTGCCCTGCCGCCAGGCGTGCTGGGCCGTCATGGCCGTGTAGCTGCCGGGCTTGTCCAGGTCGGGCACGGCGGCCGCGTCGCCGCAGGCGTACACCTCGGGGTGGCCCGGCAGGTTCAGGAAGGGGTCGACGACGAGCCGGCCGCGCTCCAGCGGCTTGCCGAGCGCGGCGACCAGCGGGTCGGGGCGCACGCCGACGCACCACACGAGGGTGCGGGTGTCGACCGTGTCACCGTCGTCGAGCAGCACGCCCTCGTGCGTGGCCTCCTTCACGGACGTGCCGGTGCGGACCTCCACGCCGCGTTCGCGCAGGACGCGTTCGGCGGTGCGGGACAGCCGCCGGTCCAGCTCCGGCAGGACCCGCGGCGCGATGTCCAGGAGCAGCCAGCGGGGCTGGATGCCGGCCCGCATCGGGTGGCGCTTCACCAGGGACCGGGTGAAGAGCTGCCCGTGCGCGGCGACCTCGACGCCGGTGTAGCCGGCGCCCACGACGACGAAGGTGCAGCGCGCCCGGCACGTCTCGGGGTCGGGGGACGCGGCGGCCAGCTCGATCTGCCGGGTGACGTGGTCGCGCAGGTACAGCGCCTCGGGCAGGCCCCGGAAGCCGTGCGCGTGCTCGGCGACGCCCGGCACGGGCAGCAGCTTGTTGACGCTGCCGACGCTGAGCACGAGGCGGTCGTAGGTCAACTCGCCGCGCTCCCCCTCGGGACCGGTGTAGCGCACCACCTTGCGGTCCAGGTCGAGGTCGTCGGCCTCGCCGAGGACGAGGCGCACGCGCGGCAGCGCGTCCCCGAGCGAGACGCTGACCCGGCGCGGTTCCAGGACGCCCGCGGCGACCTGCGGCAGCAGAGGCAGGTAGAGGAAGTAGTCGGTGGGATTGAGCAGGGTGACGTCCACCCTGCGTCCGGCGAGACGGCTCAGGGTGCGCGCCGTCTGGAATCCGGCGAAGCCGGCACCGACGATCACGACGTGGGGGCGGCGGGAATCTCGGCTCACGATGGCCTCCGGTGGGGTGCGGCACGGGTGCCGTGCGTGTTCCGGCACGTGATACCTCTGGTCTACCGGCGGAAGGTGCCCGCGGAGGGCTCCGGCACGGACCTCCCAGGTGCCCGTGGCCGACGGAGTGAAACGCACCGCCGTTTGCCGCAGCGGACCGGGAGAGGCCGGGAGAGAGCGGGAGCTGGGGCACCACCCGCGGACCGGGACCCAGGGGGCCGCAGCCACGTGCCCGGTCGGTGCTCGGCTCGCTCAGCACGCGGGCGGTGGGGCGCACGTAGCGCGTACCGAGGCGACGGTCACTCCGCCGCGCTCGGGTCCTTGCGCCGGTTGGCATGGAAGCGCGCCTTCTTCTGGCGGTTCCCGCACGTGTTCATGTCGCACCATTTGCGGGTGCGACTCTGGCTGGTGTCGAAGAAGGCGGCCCGGCAGGTCGGGGACGCGCACAGGGCCAGCTTCCCGTCCCGTTCGCCCGCGAGGACGCTGATCGCGTCGGCGGCGATCACGCCGAGGGCGTCCTCCACGCAGGACGCCGCGCTGAGCTGCCAGCGGCGCGTGCCCTCGGGCGTCAGGACGGCCGCGGCGCGGCCTTGGGCGCTGCGGTCGTTGATGACGCGGACGGCGGCCGGAGGCAGGGCGTCCTGGACCGCGGCCGCGGTCGCGGCGGCGTGGATCGACTCCCTCAGTTCCCGGGCGAGGTCGAGCTGGGCAGGGGTGCAGGAGTCCACGGCCAGGCCGTTCACCGCCAGCCAGTCGACGAGTCGCTGCGGCGTGGGGATGCGCTCCACGGCGGTGCCATGACGCTCCGACAGGGTCCCCGTGAAGCTGGTCGCCAGCACGTTGCCGAGGCGGAAGTCAGGAAACCGGGCGCACATGGAACCACCTTAGCGGGTTGCCGCGTGGCGCGGAGAGCTGTTAGAACCGTCTTAGCCGGTTCACTCTGAACCGCAGCCGGCTCCACGACGGCAGGAGGTCCCTCATGTCCCGCTCCACCAGCGACGTGCAAGCCTTTGCAGCCCGGGCAACCGACGCCGAACTCGACGACCTGCGCGCCCGACTGGCCGCGGCACGGTTGCCGGAGGCCGAGACGGTCCCTCGCGCCGCGTCCGGCCGGTGCCGATGGGAACAGGGTGTTCCGCTGGCCGACCTCGTCGATGTCGTGGCCTACTGGCGCACCGAGTACGACTGGCGGGCGTTCGAGACGCGGCTGCACCGGATCGGCCAGTTCCGCACGACCATCGACGGTCTGGGAATCCACTTCCTGCACCGCCGGTCCACCCGCGCGGACGCCACCCCTCTGCTCCTGACGCACGGATGGCCGGGGAGCGTCGCCGAGTTCACCCACGTGCTGGACGAACTGGCGGAGCCGGACAGCGCGGACGCGCCGGCGTTCCACGTCGTGGCCCCGTCGCTGCCGGGCTTCGGTTACAGCGACAAGCCGGCCACCACCGGGTGGGGGACGGAGAAGATCGCGGCCGCCTGGGTGCAGCTGATGGAACGGCTCGGCTACAGCAGGTTCCTGGCCCACGGCGGCGACTGGGGAGGCGTGATCACCACGATCCTCGGTGGCAGGTTCCCGCACCACGTGCTCGGCATCCACACCACGCTCGCGCAGGCTCCGCCCGGTCTGCCGACGGACCGGCTGACGGCGGTCGAGCGCAGGTGGACCGAGGAGACCCACGACTTCTGGCACCACCGCGAGGCGTACGCGAAGCAGCAGGCGACCCGGCCGCAGACCATCGGCTACGCGCTCGTCGACTCACCGGTCGGGCTCCTCGCCTGGATCCTCGACAAGTTCGCCGAGTGGTCGGACACCGAAGGCAGCCCGTTCGAGACCATGTCCATGGACAGGATCCTCGATGACGTCACCCTGTACTGGCTGACGCGGACCGGCGCGTCGGCGGCCCGCATCTACTACGAGAGCCACAACTCCCTGGACCCCGACCTCCGGGTCGACGTCCCGTCAGCCATCAGCGTGTACCCCCGTGACATCGAGAAGTGCCCGCGCCCCTGGGCGCAGGAGCGGTACCGCCAGATCGTCCGATGGAGGACACCGGAAACGGGGGGACACTTCCCGTCCCTGGAGGTCCCCGAGTATTTCGTCAAGGACCTCCAGGAGGGCCTCGCGGCCGTGCTGGCCGCTCATCGCTGAGCACCGCCGGGCGGCCGTACGCACGCAGCGGACCGGGGGACGGCCGCCGTGCGCGCGGGCGGGCGCGGGAACGCGCCCTCGGCGCAGGCGAGCACCGAGGGCGCGCCGCCCCCGCGGCGGCGTCCGCCGCAGGGCCACCGCGGGGCCGGACAGACCGCACCCACAAGGGGGGTGCGGCAGGTCAACGAGCGTGCGGCGCCCCGGCCCTGGCGCCTGCGGTCACCGGGTCCGCTGGCTCGGAACGTCCGGGGTCACCGGCGGCTTCGGCGGGACGGCCGGGAAGTCGTCGGTCCCGGGCGCGGACGCGGTGGAACCGGTGCCGGGCGCGGCCGGAGCAGAACCGGTGCCGGGCGCGGCCGGGACGGAGCCGGTGCCCGGGGCGCTCGGGGTGTGGCCCGTGCCCGGGGCGGCCGGGGCCGCGGCCTCGGGCCGGGGGGTGTGCGCCTGCGGCCCGGAGCGGGCGGGGCGCGCCGCGTTGCGCAGGAGCACCGCGGCGACCGCGAGCAGCGCCGTGACGATGAGGGCCGCCGCCCAGCCGGGCAGGCCGAGGGCGAGGACCAGGCCCAGGGTGAGGGCCGCGGCGGCGCCCGCGTACAGCGCGGTGACGCCCGCCGCGGCGTACAGCGAGGCCCGGCGGCGCTGCTTTCGCGCCACATCGGCGAGCTGGGCGCTCAGTTCGTCGCGCAGTTCCGTACGCAGCGACTCCCGCAGGGACGCGCGTACCGCCTCGTGGACGACCTGCGACAGCGCCGTGCTCAGGGCCGTCTCAGGGGCCACGAGGCCCGTGTCCGTCATGCCGGTTGGCTTGTCCGAAGCAGTCATGGTGGCCGGGTACCCCCCGCCCGCGGCGCGTAACGGCCCGCGTGGCGGCCGGTGCGCCGGGTACCCGGCGCACCGCACCCGAAAGGAGAGAGGACCGGGAGACCGAGAGGAAGGAAGGACGACGATGACCGAGCGCAACGACGTCGTGGAGCTGCTGAAGGGTCAGCACGCGGCCATACGCGACCTGTTCGACAAGGTGGCGGCCACCAAGGGCGAGGAGCGCCGGGAGTGCTTCCACGACCTCGTCCGGCTGCTCGCGGTGCACGAGACCGCCGAGGAGGAGGTCGTCCACCCCTTCGCCCGTACGAACATCGAGGGTGGCGAGACGGTCGTCGCCGACCGGGTCAAGGAGGAGGAACAGGCCAAGAAGGCGCTGTCCCGGCTCGACGAGACGGACCCCGACTCCCCCGAGTTCCTCGACCGGCTCGCGGCGCTGCGCCAGGACGTGCTCGCACACGCGCGGTCCGAGGAGCGGTACGAGTTCGCCCGCTTCCACCAGGTCGCCGACCGCGGGAAGCTGGAGATGCTGGCGCGCGCGGTGCGCGCCGCGGAGGCCGTGGCGCCGACGCGTCCGCACCCCGGCAC
Source organism: Streptomyces sp. CC224B (assembly GCF_030010595.1). Lineage (NCBI taxonomy): Bacteria > Bacillati > Actinomycetota > Actinomycetes > Kitasatosporales > Streptomycetaceae > Streptomyces > Streptomyces sp. CC224B. The sequence continues at coordinate 28,631 of NZ_JASCXL010000017.1, forward strand.
GGACACCGCGCTCAAGAACGTCGCGGTGGCCCCGGTCGCCACGGTCGTGGACCGGACGCGGGACGCCATCCGCAAGGTCACGGGCGCGTGAGCCCCGGCGCGTCCACGCGCGCGTGCGCGCCGGGGCGCCCGGGGTCGGCCGAATGGATCTCCTTCTCCGCGGGCGCCAATTAGGCTCGGGCGCATGGACATCCTGGGTACCGTGCTGCGTGTCTGTGTGAACGACCTGGAGGCGTCCGTCGCCTTCTACGAACGGCTGACGGGCAGTCCGGCGATGCGCTTCGAGCGGGGTGGCGTCTCCGTCGCGTCCGTCGGCTGCTTCCTGCTGATGAGCGGCCCCGAGCACGAGTTGGAGATCCTGCGCAAGGTCACGGCGACGATCGCCGTCAAGGACGTCGACGAGGCCCTCGCGACACTCCGGGCCTGCGGCGCGCACATCGTCGCGGGCCCGGTGCCGACCCCCGCGGGACGCAACCTCATCGCGATGCACCCGGACGGCACGATCCTGGAGTACGTCGACCGCAACGCCTCCTAGCCGCGTCGAGCGCCACGCCTCCCAGCAAGCCGCCGGGCGCCCCCCGGCCCGGCGGTCAGGTGGGCGGGCGCATGCGGAAGTCGTAGCGGGAGGGCAGCGGTTCGCCCGGGGCGGCCGCCGCCCACACCTCGCTCAGGGTCTCGTCGCCCTCCCGCAGGTCAGCCACCTCGAAGCCGTCCTCGAAGACCCGCCGCGCGCCGGGCCTGTCGCCCTCGGCCAGGAGCATCCGGGCCTCAAGGAGCCGGAACCGGCCCCGGCCCCGAGTGCGGGGGTCCAGCCGCTCCCACACGGCTCGCGCGGCCTCCGCCCGCCCCACCGCGAGCAGGGCCTCCAGAGCCTCCCGCCCGAGCGCGGCCACCACGTCGGCGTCCGCGTGCTCCCCGGCGTGCTCCCCGAGGTCGTCGAAGGCCTCCGCGTACCGGTCCGCGGCCCGCTCCCCGTGCCCGGTCTCCAGGTCGGCCACCGCCAGGCAGCGCAGCAACGGCCAGCGGCACGCGGCCCGTTCCAGGCCCCGCTCCCAGCTCCGCACCGCCTGCGCCCGGTCCCCGGCGTGCCACTGGGCCACCCCGAGGTGGTACTCGGCGTGCGGCCGCGCGGGCGCCGTCTCCAGCATGTCGCGCCAGTGCCGGGCCACCGGCGTCGGCCCGGGCGCCCCGCCGGGGTCCGGCTCCGGCACGGCCCCCGACCGCCACAGCTCCAGCCACGGCTCCTGCTCGGGCCCGAGCGTCGCCTCGGCGAACGGCGTGCCGGGCAGCTCGTACCCGCCGCGCACCACCTCCAGGGCGCCCCACCCGGACCCGGTGGCCAGCACCTCCCCGGGCTCGGCGTCGGCGTACGGGCGCCACCGCTCGTACGCCGCGTCCACCGCCTCGGGCGGCAGCGCCTCGGCGAGCCGCGCCCGCGCCCCGGGGCACGCCGCCGACCGGTCGTCCCCGCCTGCCGCGCCGTCCGGGAGCGTCAGCGGGCCGTACGCCTCCAGCCAGGCGATCTCGCCGTCCCCGTCGAGCCGGACGTGTTCCAGCTGGGTGCGCGCGAGGCCCGCCTGGATCTCCGCGTAGCCGCCGGCGCCGGGCCCGGTCAGCCACTCCTGCCAGCGCCGCCCGCCCTCCCCCGTGCCCCACACGAACTGCTTGCGCCCGCGCAGGACGTCCGTCGACGTCTGGACGAGCCCGTGCCCGTCGGCGTCGACCGCCGCGATCCAGCGCCGTTCCCCGTCCGGTACGTCGTAGAAGTAGTCGGCGGCGTACGCCCCGTGCGGCTCGGGCACCGGCACGCGGGTCAGACAGCGCGTACGGTCGAGCCGCCAGGCCGCGGCGGCGGGCCCGAGCACCCGGCGCTCCTCGGGCACGGCAGCGCTGGACCACCAGTACACCGGTACCGGCTTCTCGTGCCGGTTGCGTATCCGCACCCCCACGTGCAGGAAGTCCGAGTCGTGGGGCAGCCACAGGTCCACCTGGAAGGGCACGTCCCGCAGCCGCTCCCACTCCCACAGGCGCAGCATCGGCCCGCCGTCGGGCGCCGTGACGACGGCGGCGTGCAACGGCGCGCAGGACAGCGTGGTGTGCCCGGTGGCGCCGATGTTCCACTCGATGCCGCCCGCGAACCAGGCCCCGTTCAGCGCGAAGGCGGCGGGCTGGAACACCGGGTTGCGGTACAGCAGTTCGCGCCCGGCCGGCTTGTGCAGCAGGGAGTGGACCCGGCCGCCGAGCCCGGGCAGGACGGTGGCGCGCAGCCGGTCGTTCTCCAGCACGAGGGTGTCGAACGACGCGGGCTCCCGCGTGCGGCCGTAGCCGTCGCGCAGCGGTGCCGGAAGGACCGACCGCAGCGGCTCGTAGGCGAGTTGGCGCGCCATGTCGCGGGGCAGCTCCCGACGGGTCCGCTCGTCGATCCGGTACGGACCCTGCGGCCCGCGCGGCAGCCGCAGCGGGGGCAGCGGGTTGTCGGGCCCCAGCGGCGCGGCGGGCAGGGTCAGTACGTCGCGTCGCACGGTCGTCGCCACGGGCGCTCTCCTCGGGTCGGCGTCGTCGACCATGGAACACGGTGTACGCGCCCCCGGCCAGGCCCCCGCGCGCCTCCCGTCACCCGAGGGCGGCCACGACGACGTCGGTGAGCACGTCGCCCGCCGTGCCGTCGGGGTCCAGGTCCGGGTCGTAGATGGTGACGTTGAGCCCGGCGCAGCGGGGCGAGCGGACCAGGGGCCGCAGCAGCGCGAGGAGTTCGTCGGGGTGCAGCCCGTCGTCGTCGGGGCTGTCGACGGCGGGCATGACCGACGGGTCGAGCACGTCGGCGTCGAGGTGGACCCAGAAGCCGTCGAGGGCCGCGTTCTCCAGGCTGGTGACGGCCGAGCGCGCCACGTCGGCGGCGCCCCACTGCCGCAGCTCCCCGACGGTCACGGTGGGGATGCGCAGCGCGCCGAGCTCGCCGCGGTCCTCGTCGCCGTCCCGGATGCCGAAGAGCCGGACGTCCTCGTCCCGCAGGTAGGGCCGCAGGCCTTCGAGGTCGGTGAGGTCGTCCTGGCCGCGGCCGGTGGCGAGCGCCAGCTCCTCGCCGCCCGCCGCGCCGACGCGGTCGGAGTTGCCCGGGTGGCGGAAGTCCGCGGAGGCGTCGAGCGCCGCGAGGCCGTAGCGGCCGATGCGGCGCAGCGCCAGGGCGGCGCCGAGCTGGATGGAGCAGTCGCCGCCGAGGACGACGGGCAGGTCCCCGGCGCGTACGTGGCGCTCGATGCGGTCGGCGAGCTTCGGCGTGTACGCGGCGATGGCGGCCGCGTTGAAGACGCCGTTGCCCTCCTGCCAGTCGCCCCGGTCGTAGCGCGGCGGGACGACGACGCCGCCCTCGAAGGCCTTCAGACGCCGCAGCAGGCCGCGCTCGCGCAGCGCGCCGGCGAGCTTGTAGCAGCCGGGCACGGTGCCGGGGGCGGGCGGGCGCAGGCCCAGGTTGGAGGGGGCGTCGATGACCACGATGTTCCGCATGCGGTCCATCCTCGGCGACGGACGCCCGCTCCCTCAACGGCCGTGTCCGACGTCACGCCCGAGGTCACGCCCGACGGCGTGGCCCGGCGTCCGGCCGGGGTGCCCCGGAAGGCCGGGCGGCGCGCATCTCGGCGGTGAGCGCCCAGCGCTGGTGGTCGCGCCACGCCCCGTCGATGTACAGGAAGTCGGGCGAGAACCCTTCGAGGCGGAAGCCGCAGCGGCGGGCGAGCGCGATGGACGCGGCGTTGCCCGGCTGGACGTTGATCTCCAGGCGGTGCAGCCGCAGTTCACCGAAGGCGTGGTCCAGGACGAGGTCGAGCCCCTCCCGCAGCAGCCCGCGCCCGGCGGCGTGCGCGAACGCGCCGTAGCCGAGGGCGCCGCAGCGGAAGCCGCCCTCGACGATGTTGTTGATGTTCACGAACCCGGCGAGGGCGCCCGACTCCCGTTCGCACACGAGGAATCCGGCCTTGGCGGGGTCCTCGGCGAGGGTGTCCAGGTACGCCGCGTAGGCCTCGGGGGTGGTGGGCGGGAAGAGCCAGGGCCGGTGCAGGTCCCGGCTCTCCCGCGCCCGCGCCGTGAACTCGGCGCCGTCCGCGCGGGTCCAGGGGCGTATGCCCACGCGGGGTCCTTCGGCGAGGTGGGGTGGGATCGTGGGGCGCATCCGCCCCACGTTACCCGGGCGCCCCGCTCATCTGCGCCGGCCGACGAAGTAGCCGCCGCACAGGGCGCCGAGCACCGCCGTGGCGAACAGCGCCATCCACAGCGGCATGGTCACCTCGGGGATCAGCAGCCGGATCTTCGTGCTGCGGGTGTTCTCGAAGATGAAGACCAGCGTGAGCAGGGCGATGACGGCGACGGTGATCCTGCCGGGCGTCAGCAGCCCGCCCGCGCCGCCCTTCGGGGCGCTCTTGGAGCCGCCCGTGGAACCGCTGGGGCTCATGGGGAACCCTTCCGTGTCCGTCGCAGCGCCGGCCGCCGCACGTGCCGCCAGGATGGGCAGCCGGGCGCGGATGGCGCACGGCGGGCGGCGCGGGCGGGTGGGTCCGTGGGCCGAGCGGGTGACGGGCCGGGGCCCGGAGGAGGCCGGGGCCCGGAGGGGCCGTCGCCCTACGCGAGTGCGGGCACGTCCAGGGTCAGCGTCCCCGTGTCCGCGTCCAGCTCCGCGGGCAGCCCGAACGGGACCGTGAGCGCGCCCTCGCCGTGCCCGAACGCGAACTCCTCCACGACCGGCACCCCGAGCCGGCCGAGCCGCTCGCCGAGCAGCGGCCGGAGATCCTCGTAGGGGGCGCAGCCGACCCAGGAGCCGAGCGCCACCCCCCGCACCCCGTCGAGCCGGCCCGCCCGCGCGAGCTGCGTCAGACAGCGGTCGACGCGGTACGTCTCCTCGCCGGTGTCCTCCAGGAACAGCAGGCCGCCCCGGGCGCCGGCACGCGCGCCCGCCGCCCCCACGTCGGCCGCGAGCAGCGACAGGCAGCCGCCGAGGGTGACCCCGCGGGCGCGTCCGCCGACCAGCGCCCGGCCGGAGGCGAGCACGCGGACCGACTCCGGGGCGAACAGCGTGGCCCGCAGGTGGTCCTGCGCCCGGGCGTCCTTCAGGAAGTCGGGGCTCGCCACCATCGGGCCGTGCAGCGTCGCGAGCCCGAGGCGGCACGCGAACGCCTCGTGCAGCGTGGTGATGTCGCTGAACCCCAGGAACACCTTGGGCCCCGCCGCGCGCATCGCGTCCCAGTCGAGGAGGTCGACCATCCGCGCCGCCCCGTACCCGCCGCGCGCGCAGAACACCGCCGCCACCGACGGGTCGCACCAGGCGCGCTCCAGGTCCCGGGCCCGGTCGGCGTCCGTGCCCGCGAGGTAGCCGAAGCGGGGGTGGGTGTCCCCGGCGTGCGGGCCGGGCACCGGGTCCAGGTCCCAGCCGCGCAGGACGTCGAGGCCGGCCGCGAGCCGGTCCTCGGGGACGGGTCCGCTCGGCGCGACGACGGCGACCCGCGCCCCGGGCGCGAGCCGCGGGGGCCGGGTGAGCGGCTCGGCGGCCGCGCGGCGGCCCGCCGCGTTCACTTGGACAGCTCCAGCACCGGCAGGCCGCCCGCCGGGTCGAGCCGGAACACCTGCGCGTACAGGGACAGTTCGGCCTCCAGCGCGCGGACCATGGTCTCGGCGCGCCGGAACCCGTGCCCCTCGCCCTCGAAGGCGATGTACGCGTGCGGCACCCCGCGCCCCTCCATCCGCGCCAGGAACCGCTCGCACTGCGCGGGCGGGCAGACCACGTCGTCCAGGCCCTGGAGCAGCAGGAACGGCGCGGTGATCCGGTCGGCGTGGAGCAGCGGCGAGCGCTCCTCGTACCGTCCCGGCACCTCGTCGGCGGGTCCGACGAGCGTGTCGAGGTACCGCGACTCGAAGTCGTGGGTGCCGCCGTCGCCCCAGGAGACGAGGTCGAGGACGGGGTAGATGATCGTGCCGCACGCGTACACGTCCGTCGTCGTCAGGGAGCCGGCCGCGGTCCAGCCGCCCGCGCTGCCGCCGCGGACGGCGAGCCGCGCGGGGTCGGCGGTGCCCTCCTCGGCGAGCGCGCGGGCGACGGCGGAGCAGTCCTCGACGTCGACGACGCCCCACTGCTCGCGCAGCCGCTCGCGGTAGGCGCGGCCGTAGCCCGTCGAGCCGCCGTAGTTGACCTCGGCGACGCCGATGCCGCGCGAGGTGAAGTAGGCGATCTCCAGGTCGAGGACGAGGGGCGCGCGGGAGGTGGGGCCGCCGTGCGCCCACACCACGTAGGGCGGCAGCTCGTCGTCGGGGGCGAGGTGGTCCGGGTGGTGGGGCGGGTAGACGTGGGCGTGGATCTCCCGGCCGTCGGGGCCGAGGAAGGTGCGGATCTGCGGCTCGGGGTAGTACGTGGGGTCCACCGGGTCGTCGTGCGGGGCGCCGACCACCCGCGCCCGGCCGGTACGGGTGTCCAGCTCCACCACCTCGTACGCGCTGCGGGGACTGGCGGCGACGCCGACGACGCGGGTGCCGCTGACGGCGACGGTCGCCGACCACTCCGTCCACGGCCCGGCGGCGTCGACGACCTCGCCGGTCTCGGGGTCGAGCACGCCGAGCGCGGTGGCGCCGGTGCCGTGCACGACGGCGATCAGCCCGCTGTCCAGCGGGGCGAACCAGCTCAGCCCGAGCTGCCACAGCGGCCCGCCGAACTCCTCCTCGCGGGGGCAGAGCGGCACCGGCGCGCCGTCCAGGTCCGCGCGGTACAGGTTCCACCAGCCGGTGCGGTCGCTGGCGAACAGCAGCCGCCCGTCCGGCGCCCACTCGACCTGCGGGATCGATTCCTCCGGGCCGCCCGCGAAGCGGCGCGCGGGCCCGAAGGTGCCGTCGGCGCGGAGTGCGGCGACCATCAGCTCGGTGCCGTCCCAGGGCATCCGCGGATGGTCCCAGGCGAGCCACGCGACGTGGGTGCCGTCGGGCGACGGGCGCGGCCCGGTGACGAACCGGTTGCGCCCGTCGGACAGCTCCCGCACCGCGGCCCGGTCCTCGGCGGCCGAGCCGTCCAGGGGCACGGCGGCGAGGACGCGCCGCACGTCGGCGGGCCCGTCGCCGGTGAACTCCTCCAGGACGCACCACACCTCGCCCCGGTCGAGGTCGATCCGCGGGTCCGCCCAGCGCAGCCCGCCGCCCACGTCCGACACCGGGGTGAGCGGTCTCGGCGCCGCGCCGGGGGCGTCCGGTTCGTAGGCGTACAGGCGCTGGTCGGCGAAGTGCGTGAACACGATGAGCGGGCCGTGCGCGTGGCCGGGGCGCCCGGCGCCGGACCAGGGCAGCCCGCCGTACTCCAGGACCCGGGTGCGGACGTTCCACGGCGCAGGCAGCACGGACTCCTCCCGGCCGTCGGGGCGGCGGCGCAGCAGCGCGCGCCGGCCGCCCTCCAGCGGGCGCGGCTCCGTCCACCACGCCTCTCCCCCGACGAAGCCCGCGAATTCGGGGCGGCCGTCGTGCGCCGCGGCGAGCTCGGCGTCGATCGGGGACTGCCACGAGCCGTACGGCCTGGTCTGCGCCATGTCGATCATCTCCCCCACAATCCGTTCCCCCCTGGTCCGTTGGTCGGTCGGCCGGCCGGTCCCCCGACCCGTCCGGCGGTCGCTCAGGCGGTGCGCAGGAACCGGTCGAGTACCCGCGTTCCGAAGTGCAGCGCCTCGACGGGCACGCGCTCGTCCACGCCGTGGAAGAGGGCCTGGTAGTCGAAGCCCTCCGGCGTCCGCAGGGGCGAGAAGCCGTAGCCGCGGATGCCGAGCCGCGAGAACTGCTTGGCGTCGGTGCCGCCCGACATGCAGTACGGCACGACCCGTCCCTCCGGTGCGAACTCCGTCACGGCCGCGCGCATCCGGGCGAACGTGGGCGTGTCCACCGGCGCCTGCAACGCCACCTCCTGGTGATGGAACTCCCAGTCGACGTCCGGTCCGGTGAGCCGGTCAAGGGTGGTGCGGAACTCTTCCTCGCCGCCCGGCAGATATCTGCCGTCCACGTAGGCGACGGCCTCGCCGGGGACCACGTTGACCTTGTAGCCGGAGCGGAGCATCGTCGGGTTGGCGCTGTTGCGGACCGTCGGCTCGACCAGGGCGGCGGTGGGGCCGAGCTTCTCCAGGAAGGCATCGACGTCGAAGCCGGGCGCGTCGGGGTCGGCCTCCAGGCCGTAGATCCCGGCGAGCTCCACCAGGGCCGCGCGCACCGTCGGCGTGAGCCGCACCGGCCACCGGTGCTCCCCGATGCGGTGGACGGCGGCGGCGAGCCTGCTGACCGCGTTGGCCTTGTTCACCTTGGAGCCGTGGCCCGCGGTGCCGCGCGCGGTGAGCTTCAGCCAGCCGGTGCCCCGCTCCCCCGCGGCGATCGGGTAGAGCTGGTTGCCGCGCCCGTCGTGGAAGGTGAACGCGCCGGACTCGCTGATGCCCTCGGTGCAGCCCTCGAAGAGCTCCGCGTGCCGGTCGGCGAGGAAGCCCGAGCCGTCCTCGGCGCTGGCCTCCTCGTCGGCGGTGAAGGCGACGACGAGGTCGCGGCGCGGGCGCGTCCCGGTCCGCGCCCAGGAGCGCACGACCGCGAGGACCATCGCGTCCATGTTCTTCATGTCGACGGCGCCGCGGCCCCAGACGACGCCGTCGCGGATCTCGCCGGAGAACGGGTGCACCCGCCAGTCGGCGGCCTCGGCGGGGACGACGTCGAGGTGGCCGTGGACCAGCAGCGCGTCGGCGCCCGGGTCGGTGCCCTCGACGCGGGCGACGACGTTCGTCCGGCCGGGCGTGCGCTCCAGGAGTACGGGTTCCAGGCCCGCCTCGGCGAGCCGCGCGGCGGCGTACTCGGCGGCGGGGCGCTCGCGGCACGTGCCGTCGCCGCGGTTGGTGGTGTCGATGCGGATGAGCTCGGAGGTGAACCGGACGACCTCGTCCAGTGCCGGTGCGTCGACCTGGTCAGCCATACTGCTCCTCGACCGCGGCGGAGGCGATCGTGGTGACCGCCTTGAACGTGCGAATGCCTTCGTACATGGTCTCGCTCGTGTACGCGACCTTCCGCTCCGCCACGCGCCGCACTCCCGGCACGACCGTCACGGCCGCCGACAGGTGCTCGGCGTCGAACTCGACCTCCACGGTGAACGGCCCGCCCGCCACGGGCTCGTGCCGCACGGCGAGGGCCGCCGCCTCCCGCGCGGCGGCGCGGATGTCGGCGGCGGTGCGGGCGGGGGTGCGGCACACCGCCGCGTACCGCGACACGTGGTCCTTGACGGCCACCTTGAGCGCGCCGGGCGCGTAGCCGAGGGCGTCCTCGCACGCCAGGTCGTCACCGGTGACGAGGACGACGGGCACGCCGAACTCGGCGACGACGTGGGCGTTCAGCAGGCCCTCGCTGGCGCGGACGCCGTTCACCCACACCCCGGTGATCTGGTTGGCGAGGTAGGTGTGCGCGAGGACCCCCTCCATGCCCGCGCCCGCGTGGTAGCCGACGAAGGCGATGCCGTCCACCGCCCGGTCGCCGCCGTGCTGGACGCCCTCGACCATGGACAGCGCCTTGTGGCGGCCGGTGAGCATCTCGGCCCGCTCGTCCAGCTCCTCCAGCAGGAGGTTGCGCATGGTCCAGTGCGCCTCGTTGATCAGCACCGCGTCGGCACCGCCGTCGAAGAACCCGAGCACGGCCGCGTTGACATCGGAGGTGAACATCGCCCGGCACCGCTCCCACTGCGCGGTACCCGGCAGCACATCGGCGGGCCAGGTCACACCGGTGGCGCCCTCCATGTCGGCGCTGATGAGGATCTTCATGCCCTGACACGTTACGGGGCGGGGAGGAAACCTGCTACGACGAGCGGCACGGGACAGCCTTCACAGCGGCACACATTATGCAGCGTTCTTGCGTTTTGTGAACGTTATGGAGTTGATTCCACTTCAGGGGCAACCATGACGAACAGCACATCAGAGTCGCCCGATAAGGCCGTTTCGCCCCCTGACTTTCCGTCAATTTCTGCCTGTCGGCTGCGTAGGGTTGTCGCCTGATTACCCATTAAGGGAATCTTCATCTTTGTGTCTGAAACGGGTTCAGTATGTGGAGACGCGCGCACTCGCGCGGAGTTACAGGGACGCTCGCAGGGCTCTTGACCGGAGTCTTGCTGGCGGGTGCCGCACCGATCGCCCACGCGGATCCGGTGGCGCAGGGCGAGACGGCACCACAGCCCACGGGAGCGGCGACACCTGAGGGAGCGGCGACGACGGAAGCCGCTCAGGACGAGGCCAAACGCACCGGCACACCGGTCGAAGTGACCTCTCTGCGCGGTGAGGCGAGCGATGTCTACGCCACGGCAGACGGGAACCTGGAGGCTCGGGAGTATGTGCGTCCCGTACGGGCCCGGACAGGCGGCGGCTGGAAGCCTGTCGACACCGGCCTCGTGAAGTCCGCGGACGGCTCGGTGGCGCCGAAGGTGACCACGGTGGGCCTGGAGTTCTCCGGCGGGGGGAACGAGCCGCTGGTGCGGATGACGAAGGCCGGCCGTGAGCTCGCCCTGTCCTGGCCGGGAGAGCTGCCCGAGCCCACACTCGACGGCGACACCGCCACGTACGAGAACGTGCTGCCGGATGTGGACCTGCGGATGGCCGCGCAGGAGGACGGGTTCACCCAGCTCCTCGTCGTCAAGTCGGCGAAGGCCGCCGCCGACGCGGACCTGGCGACGGTGCGCCTGAAGCTCGCGTCCGAGGGCATGGACGTGAAGGAGACCGCCGAGGGTGGACTCGAGGCGTCGGACAAGGGCGCGCGGGCACCGGTGTTCGAGGCCCCGCGTCCGATGATGTGGGACTCCAGCCAGGGGGGCGTCCCGACCAGGCAGAAGGCCACGGGGACGCGAGCGAGGGCACTGCGCGGTGCCGCCCAGCAGCGGAGCTCGGATCCCGCGGCCGCGGAGACCGGCAAGCTCGCGCCCGTGGGCGTGGAGGTTCCCGAGAGCGGCAAGGAGCTCGTGCTCACCCCGGACGAGGACGTGCTGAAGGGGAAGGACACGCAGTATCCGGTGTTCATCGACCCGCAGTGGTACTCACCGCGGGCGTCGGCGTGGACGATGGCGTCGAAGTACTGGGCGGACTCGCCGCAGTGGAAGTTCAACGGCGAGAACAACGCGGGCATGGGGTACTGCAACTGGTACTACTGCAAGCCTCATGACACGAAGCGGCTCTTCTACCGCATCCCGGTGTCGAAGTTCGCGGGCAAGTCGATCCTGTCGGCTGAGTTCGTGGTGCGGAACACCTGGTCGGCTTCCTGCTCCGACCGCTCGGTGGAGCTGTGGCAGACCAAGGACATCTCCTCGTCGACGACGTGGAACTCGCAGAACGATTCCGGGTTCTGGAAGAAGGAGCTGTCCTCCAGGTCCTTCGCCCACGGAGCCGAAGGCTGTGCGGCCAAGGACGCGGAGTTCTCGGTGAAGTCGGCCCTCCAGGCCGCGGCGGACGACAAGGCGTCGACCATGACCTTCGGCCTGCGGGCCGGCAGCGAGTCCGACGCCTACGGCTGGAAGCGGTTCTCGGACAAGGCGTTTCTGCGGGTGAAGTACAACCGACCGCCGTCCCAGCTGAAGATGTCGCAGCTACGCATGGAGTACGGAGGCGTCTGCGCGAAGCCGGGCAGCGCGCCGCGGGTGAGGACGCTGGGGAAGATCCGCGCCAAGAAGGTGAAGGACCCCGACGGGGACAAGGTTTCGGTGCAGTTCCAAGCCAAGTGGGACGCCGGTAACGGCAAGACCGGGAGCTGGAAGCCCGACCGCACCTCGGCCAAGAAGTCCGGTTCCGACTTCTCCGTCAGCCTGCCCGGGTCGATACCGGAGAACAAGCAGGTCAACTGGTACGCACGGGTCTATGACGGCGCTCAGTACTCGCCGTGGTCCTACGCGGGGGACCCGAGTGCCTGCTACTTCATCCACGACACCAAGGTGCCCAAGGGACCCTCGATCACGTCGAGCGACTACCCGGCCTCCGACTCGGAGGACCCGGACGACCCGTGGTACGACGGGGTGGGCACGTACGGGAAGTTCGGCCTGAACGCCGCCGAGAAGGACGTGACGTCCTACCGGTACGGCATCAATGTCAATCCCAGCGCCAAGAACAAGATCACCACATCGGGCGGTGCGGCGAAGACACTGTCGGTGCTCCCCGCCGAGGCGGGGCCGAACTTCATCACCGCGCAGTCCTTCGACGCCGCGGGCAACGGCAGTGAGATCCACACGTACGAGTTCCGGGTGAAGGCGGGCCGGCCCGACCGTGCGTCCTGGTCGCTGGAGAAGACAAGGGAGCGAGCGAGGCAAAGGGGTCGACGCCCCCGCGCACCGCGCAGTTGCACGGCGGCGTCACGCCCGGGGTAACCGGTGCGCGCGGCTCGGCGGCGTCCTTCAACGGCACCGACGGCTATGCCAGTACCGACATACCCGTTGTCGACACCAGCCGCGGCTTCGCCGTCTCGGCGTGGGCGAAGCTGTCGAAGATGCCCGAGGGCGCCGCGGTGATCGCTACGCAGCCGGGCAACCACAGCCCGGGGTTCGAGCTGTACTACACCCAGAAGTACGACCGGTGGGCGTTCAACCAGTACAAGTCCGACACGGCTGACGCGGGCATCGCCCGGGTCATGGCGGACAAGCCCGGTGGCGTCAGCGTGGAGAAGTGGACGCACCTGGTGGGCTCCTACGACTCGGCGCGTGACGTCCTGGAGCTGTACGTGAACGGCAAGCTGGTGGGCCAGACCGCCTATACCGACCCCTGGGAGGCGCGCCGGGGTCTCCAGCTGGGTGCAGCCTCCTACGACGGCAAGCCGTCGGCCTTCTTCCCCGGCGCGATCGACGAGGTGCAGCTCTTCGACAAGCCTCTCGCCCAGGACGAGGTCGACAAGCTGCGCGCGCACGAGAGCGCCGGCGACCCCGGCCGTCCCGCGGTCGCGATCTTCGGCCTGGACGAGCATGCGGACGCGAAGGAGATCACCGGTCACGGTGGCGTCCTCCCGGCCACCTACCAGGGCGGCGTCACCACCGGCGTCCGGGGCGTGACCGGCAAGGCGGCCAGGTTCAACGGCACCGACGGCTACGCGCGGATCGGCAAGAACAGCGGCCCGCACGTGAACACCTCGCGCAGCTTCACCGTCTCGGCCTGGGCCAAGCTCAGCAGGAAGCCGGACGGGGCAGCGATCATCACGGCCCAGGCAGGGAAGAAGGCTCCCGGTTTCGAGCTGTACTACTCCTCCGCCTACAACCGGTGGGCGGTCAACCAGTACTCCTCCGACGCCACCGACGCCAAGCCCATCCGGGCGATGCAGGCCGACGACGACCAGGCCTACGTCGGTGAGTGGGCCCACCTGGTGGGTGTGCACGACACGGTCGCCGACACTCTGACGCTGTACGTGAACGGAACCGAGGCCGGCTCCACCGAACTGGCCGGAGCGTTCTACGCCGATCAGTCCATGTACATCGGTGCCGGCTCCTACGACGGGCAGGTCAAGAACCACTTCCCCGGCACCGTCGACGACGTGCGCCTGCTGGACAGGCCCGTCTCGGCCGACGAAGTGCGGCAGATGTTCAAGCAGCGCCCGCTGGTCAAGGGCCGCTGGAACTTCGAGACAGTGACGGGCGCCGACCCGGGCACCACGCCGGACTCCTCCGACGAGGACCGGCCGCTGAACCTGCACGGAGGCGCCAAGCCCGGCGGCGGCATGGTCGACGAGTACGGCCTGAACCTGAACGGCACCAACGGGTACGCGGCTACCAGCGGGGTGCCGATGAGCACCAGCGCCAGCTACACCGTGACCGCCTGGGCCAAGGCGGCCGCGTTTCCCCAGCACCAGGTCGCGCTCCTGAGCGCGGAAGGCAGCCGACAGAGCGCGTTCACCGTGCGCTTCGTACCCGCCAAGCCCGGTAAGAAGGGCCTCCAGGGCATGGAGCACTGGGAGCTGGCCGTCCCGGACAAGGACGACTCCGACGCCTCGGTCAAGAACGTCGCCCACACCGAGTTCCCCGACGCGACGGGCTGGACTCACCTGGCGGTCGTCTACGACGGATTCACCAAGGAGGTCCGTCTGTACGTGAACGGGTCGCTGCAGGACGAAGCGTGCGGTGATGCCGACGGCGACGGCGAGGCTGACGACTCCGGCTGCCAGGACCTCATCTCGAGCGCGGAGGACACACTGGCCTTCAAGGCGACCAAGTCGCTCCAGGTCGGCCGCACCAAGACGGACGGCACATGGGGTGAGTACTTCCCCGGAACGGTCGACGACGTGTGGACCTTCCAGGGGGCCCTGTCCGAGGCCCAGATCCAGCGACTGGCCAGCCGCTGGGCCGACGTTCCGACCGAGGTCCCCACGGACGACTGAGCTGACCGCTCCCGCGGTGGGCCCCGCACGCCGGGGCCCACCGCCCGTACTCCGTTTCTCTTTCTCTTTCTCTTCATAGTCACAACCCTGCCCCCATACGGCGGGCAGGCAGGCATGCCGCCACAGTGGCGGCACGTGAGGAATCTGATTCATACGATGAACGGCATATCCAGACCACGCCGTGGCCGCAAGGGGCTACGGCGAAGGGTGGCAGTGGCCGTGTCCGCCGTGATGGTGGGCACGCTGCTCCAAGCAGCCGCCACGCCGACAGCGACCGCCGACAACGGCGGACGCCCCGGCCTTCCCTCAGCGGAGAAGCCCGTCAAGGGCCGCGACGGCACCAAGGCCGAGCCGCGCAAGACGGACCATGGGCCGACGACGCCCGCGCGGAAGCCGAAGGCCGCCTGGCCGCGCCCCGGCTCGGCCGTGGTGACCGTCCCGGGTGCCACGTCACAGGCCGCCGGCACACCGAAGCGGGCCAAGGGCCTGCCCCTGTCCGTCGGTGCCCCGAAGGCTGCTGCCGCCCGCTCCGCCGGCCGCGGTGCGACCAAGCCCGCTCCCGCCGCGCGCGGCGGCGTCGAGGCCCGCGTACTGAGCCGCAAGGCAGCCGAACGCGCCGGCGTGAAGGGCCTGCTGTTCACCCTCGAATCCGGGGAACGCAAGGCGGACAAGGCCGGCACGGTCCAGGCGAAGGTCGACTACTCCGGCTTCGCCGAGGCCTTCGGTGGCGGTTACGCCTCCCGCCTCACCCTGGTCGAGCTGCCCGGCTGCGCCCTCGACGCGCCCTCGAAGGACACGTGCCGTACCGGCAAGCCGGTCCGCACGAGCAACGACACCGAGAAGCAGACCCTGACCGCGAACGCGGTCACCCTGCGCGCCTCCGGCCCGACCCTGCTCGCAGCGGTCGCTGAGGAAGGCGGGAAGAACAGCGACTACAAGGCGACCTCGCTGTCCCCGTCGGCCAAATGGGACACGGATCTGCGCACCGGTGACTTCTCCTGGTCGTACGACATGCCGGTACCGGACGTGCCGGGTGAGCTGAAGCCGAACGTGGGCCTTTCGTACTCCTCGGGCTCGATGGACGGGCGCACCGGGAACACGAACAACCAGGCCTCCTGGGTCGGTGACGGCTTCGATCTGTGGCCCGGCTACATCGAGCGCCGCTACAAGGGGTGCGCCGACGACGGGCAGAAGAACGCGGACGGCAACAAGCCCGGCGACCAGTGCTGGGACTACGACAACGCGTTCATCACGTTCAACGGCAAGGGCGGCGAGCTCGTGCCGGCCGGGGACGACGAGTTCAAGTTCCAGCAGGACGACGGCAGCCGCATCAAGAAGCTCGCGTCCGCCAGCCGCGGCAACGGCGACAACGACGGCGAGTACTGGCGTCTGACCAACCCCGACGGCGTGCGGTACTACTTCGGCTACAACCGCCTTCCGGGCTGGAAGGACGGCAAGGCCGCCACCAACTCCGCGTGGACGGTGCCGGTATTCGGCAACGACAGCGGTGAGCCCTGCCACAAGGACTCCTTCGCCGAGTCCTGGTGCCAGCAGGCATGGCGCTGGAACCTCGACTACGTCGTCGACCCGCGCGGCAACGCCATCGCGTACTACTACGACGAGGAGAAGAACTCCTACGGCCGCAACCTCAAGGCCGAGGACGACACCTCCTACACGCGCGGCGGCTCCCTCGAGCGCATCGAGTACGGCCTGAAGTCCTCCTCCATGTACAGCGGCAAGCCGCTGGCCAAGGTCGACTTCGCCACGTCCGAGCGGTGCATCGTCGACAGCAAGACGGACTGCAAGGACATCGAGAAGGACGCCTTCTACTGGTACGACACGCCGTGGGACCTGAACTGCAAGGCGGGCACCAAGTGCGACAAGGGCCGACTGTCCCCGTCCTTCTTCACCCGTAAGCGCCTGACCGGTGTGTCCACGCAGGTCCTCAAGGGCGACACCTACAGCAAGGTCGACTCCTGGAAGCTGCGCCACCGCTGGGGCAAGGCGGACGTCGACTACCAGCTCCTGCTCGGTTCCGTGGAGCGCACCGGCCACACCGCCGAGCCCGCGGTGACGCTGCCGCGGACCACCTTCTCCTACACCCAGCTCGAGAACCGCCTCGACAAGACCGGCGACGGCTACGCCCCGTTCATCAAGGACCGCCTGTCCACGATCGCCGACGAGTCCGGCGGCCAGGTCGACGTCAACTACTCGACCCCCGCCTGCAAGTGGGACGCGCTGCCCACCCCGCAGTCCAACACCACGCGCTGCTTCCCCCAGTACATCGGCGGAGACTCGGGGGACGACCCCGAGAAGCAGTGGTTCAACAAGTACGTGGTCACCTCCACGACCACCACCGACCGCACCGGCGGCGCCCCCGACGCCGTCACGACGTACGACTACCTGGGCGACGCGGCCTGGCACTACGACGATGACGACGGCCTGACGAAGAAGAAGTTCAAGACCTGGTCCCAGTGGCGCGGCTACGGGCACGTCCGCGTGAAGACGGGCGGCCAGGGCGGCGGCGACGCGCTGAAGACGCAGCAGGACTCCTACTTCCTGCGCGGCATGGACGGCGACCGCAAGGAACCCTCCGGCGGCACCAAGTCCGTCGACGTCGGGCTCGGCGACGACGAGGGCGACCCGATCACCGACCACGAGTCCGCAGCCGGCGTCGAGTACAAGACCGTCGCCTACTCCGGCCCGGGCGGCAAGGTCCTTTCCAAGACCGTGAACCGCCCCTGGCACCACCAGACGGCGAAAAAGGTGCGTGACTGGGGCACGGTCACCGCCAACCTCACCGGCGTCTCCCACAGCAAGACCTGGACCTCGCTGGACGACGGCGCGGGCAAGGACTGGCGCACCACCTCCGTCTCGACGGAGTACGACACGGTCGCGGGACGCCCCGTGCAGGTCGACGACCGCGGTGACAGCACCACGGCCTCCGACAACCAGTGCACCCGCACCACGTACGCGACCAACGCCGACAAGAACATCCTGATGCTGCCGTCACGCGTGGAGACGGTCACAGGCGCGTGCGCCGACACACCGGACCGTGCCAAGGACGTGGTCTCCGACGTGCGGACCGCCTACGACGGCGGCGCGTACGGTGAGGCCCCCACCAAGGGCGATGCCACGGCGACCGCCACGCTGAAGAAGCACGACGGTTCCAAGGCCACCTACCTGGAGTCCGGCGCCACGTTCGACGACTACGGCCGCCAGCTGACCGCCACGGACCTGACCGCCGACGTCACGGTCACCGGCAACGGCGACCCCGTCCGCAGCGTACGCAAGGACGGCCGGACCACCACGACCAGCTACAGCCCGGCCACCGGCTTCGCAGCCAAGATCACCGAGACGACACCCCCGGCGAAGGCCGCCGATCCTGACTCGGCGCAGACGTCGGTCACCGAACTGGAGCCGCTGCGTGGCCAGCCGGCAGCCACGGTCGACACCAACGGCAAGCGCACCGAGCTGAGCTACGACGCGCTCGGCCGCTCGTCCAAGGTATGGCTGCCCGACCGCCGCCCCAGTCAGACCCCGAGCTACGAGTTCACGTACTTCGTCGACGAAGGCAAGCCGGTCGCGGTCCGTACCCAGACCCTGAACAACAACGGCGGCCAGATCCCCTCGTACGCCATCTACGACGGCTTCCTGCGCGAGCGCCAGACCCAGGCGGTCGGCCCGGACGGCGGCCGCATCCTCTCCGACACCTTCTACGACGAACGCGGCCTCGCCACCAAGGCCTTCGCCCCCTACTACACCGAGGGCAGCCCGAACCGCGACCTGTTCCAGCCGGACAACGCGCTGAGCGTGGAGTCCCAGATCCGCACCACCTACGACGGCCTGGGCCGCCCGGTCCAGGAGCAGCAGATCGCCGGCAACGGCGACGGCGGCAAGGTCCTGGCCACCACCAAGACCCTCTACGGTGGCGACCGCACCACGATCATCCCGCCCGAGGGCGACACCGCCACCACCACCCTCACCGACGCACGCGACCGCACCACAGAGCTGCGCCACCACCACAAGCGCAGCGCCGACGCGGAGTTCGACACCACGAAGTACACGTACACGCCGCGTGGCGAACTGGCGAAGGTGACGGACCCGGCCGGCAACTCCTGGTCGTACGGCTACGACCAGATGGGCCGTCAGACGAGCGCCGACGACCCCGACAGGGGCAGGACGACCACCACGTACGACGACCGCGGCCAGGTCACCAGGACCGAAGACGCCCGCGAGACCGTCCTGTCCCACATCTACGACAACCTCGGCCGCAAGACCGAGCTGCGTGAGGGCAGCCCCACCGGCGAACTGCGCGCGAAGTGGGTCTACGACACCATCGACGGGGCCAAGGGCCAGCTGGCCGAGTCCACGCGCTACGTGGACGGGGCCGCGTACACGTCCAAGGTCACCATGCTGGACTCCCTCTACCGGCCGATGAAGTCCGCCGTGGTGATCCCCGAGAAAGAAGGCGCCCTGGCCGGCACCTACCAGACCGGCACCCAGTACCTGACGTCCGGCCTCGTCGGAGGCGTGAGCTACTCCAAGGCGGGCTCCCTGCCCGGCGGCAGCTACAACACCACCTACGACAAGGAGACCCTGCGCCCGCTGTCCGTCCTGGGCGACGGTTTCAAGGCCGACACCAGCTACTCGCTGACGGGCAAGCCGCTCCAGTACACCCTGGGCGCATCCGGCGGCAAGAAGATCTGGGCCACCAACACCTACGAGTGGGGCACCCAGCGCCTGGCCACCTCCCGCGTCGACCGCGAGGACCAGCCGGGCGTCGACCAGCACGACACCTACCGCTACGACGACGCGGGCAACATCCTGTCCGTCTCGGACGTGTCGCGCACCGGTACCGACAACCAGTGCTTCAGCTACGACTACCTGCGCCGTCTCACGGAAGCCTGGGCTCAGGGCGACAAGACCTGCACCGACGCCCCGGCCGGTGACAAGATCGGCGGCCCGGCCCCGTACTGGCACTCCTACACCTACGACAAGGCGGGCAACCGCCTCACCGAAACCCTCCACGACACCAGCGGCGCCACCGGTGACAACGCCAAGGACACCAAGCGGACCTACGAGTACCCCAAGCCGGGCACTCCGCAGCCGCACACCCTGACCTCGGTCACCACTCAGCAGCCCGGCGGAACCGCCACCAAGGACTCCTACGGCTACGACCCCACCGGCAACACCACCACCCGCACTCTGCGTGGCGACACCCAGAAGCTGACCTGGGACGCCGAGGGCCACCTGACCAAGGTCACCGAACCGGACGCCGGCGGGAACGGCAAGGCCAAGGCAACAACCAAGGCCAAGGCAGCGACCAAGACCAAGACGAAGACCACGGAGTACCTCTACGACACCGACGGCAACCGTCTGATCGCCCGCACCCCGACGGAGACCACCCTCTACCTCGGCCACACCGAAGTCACCCTCCCCAAGGGCGCCCCCAAGGCCAAGGCCACCCGCTACACGCCCCTGGGCGGCGGACACGAGGCCGTCACCGCCGACGACGGCTCGGTCACCTTCACCACCGCCGACCACCAGGGCACCGGCCAGCTCTCTGTCGCCGCCGCGGACCTGAAGCTGAACCAGCGCCGCACCCTGCCCTTCGGCGGCCCGCGCGGTGAGCAGCCCAAGGCCTGGCCCGGCACGAAGACCTTCGTCGGCGGCACCGACGACACGGCCTCCACCGGCCTGATCCACCTCGGCGCACGCGAGTACGACCCCACCACCGGCCGCTTCATCTCCGTCGATCCGATCATGGACCTGACGAACCCGCAGCAGATGAACGGCTACGCCTACGGCAACAACAGCCCACTGGTGTATGCCGACCCATCGGGCAAGTTCTCGATCTCCAACATCGTCTCCGGTATCGGCAACTCCATCAGGAAGATGGCCAACAAGGTCGTCTCCTACCTCAACTCGGACAGCTACTCCAGCAGCAGGTTCGGCGGAGGCGGCGGCAGCGGCAGCGGCAGGAATATCGGCGGCGGTTACTGGGGCGGCAGCGGATCCACCAGCAATGCCCTGTACACCGGCGGCGGTGGCAATCGGATGACACAAACGGAGTTCGGGTTCCCCTTCAATCCGATTCCGTTCCCCAAACCGCCCGGCCCCAAGAAGTTCTTCAGCGATCTGGTGGATACGTTCGCCCCTGACGTTGATGCGGCAAAGGGCTGCTGGGACAATCCCGGAGCCAACTGGGACTGCGGCTCGACCGGCATGGAGTTCATGCCGCTCGGCAAGATTTTCAAGGCGCCGGCCAAGGCCATAGCCAGGGCCCTCAAGAAGGCGAAAAAGGCAGAGGGGGCGACCGGGAGAGCCAGCAAGGACATACTCCCCGACTGCACGAAGTGCTTCTTGGCCGGCACCGATGTCCTCATGGCCGACGGCTCCACCAAGAACATCGAGGACGTCAAACTCGGGGACAAGGTTCTGGCCACCGATCCGGAGACCGGTGAAACAGATGAACGCGATGTCACCGCGACCATCGTCACCGACAGCGACAAGCAGTTCACCGAACTGACGATCACCACCCCGGATGGCCCCGCAAAGCTGACCGCCACATATGAACACCCCTTCTGGTCGGTCGATCAGAAGAATTGGATCGAGGCCAGCAACCTCAAGCCCGGCACCACCCTCCGCACGGACGACGGCCGCACTGTCACCGTGACCGCCACCCGGCAGTACCGGGACCACCAGCGCACTTACAACCTCACCATCGAGGGCCTGCACACGTACTATGTGTTGGCAGGCGAGACGCCGGTCCTCGTCCACAACAGCAACTGCAATCTCAACACGCTTACACGTGGACAATCCGACGATATTGCAAAATTCCTCGGATACACGAAAACCAAGAAGTTGTCCGCAGGAAGGACCCCGATTTGGGAGAACAAGAAGGCTGGCGGCGGCCAGCCCAAGTACATCACTTTCGACCGGACCGGACACAACAAGGATGCCGTGTTCAAGGGATCGAATGACAGGAATCCGTTCCAGTCGACGAAGGACTCGGCCCGAGACGGAACCTACGGACTGGATATCGGACCCAAGGGAGAGCTGCGGGGACTCGAATGGCTGGCGAAATGAGCAAGGAGCTGGTCCTCAGCCCTCGCAGCGAGAGCGTGCGGGAGGAGCTGGCAGACGCAGAAGCCTGGGATGCGTATGTGGCGGAACTACGTCAGGTGCTCGGAGTGGTGATCGAGAAGAGCGCCGTCGACGTCCTGGAGGTCGGCGAGCTCCTGGTGGGGGAACCGCTGCCTGACAAGTACCTGGACCTTCGCAATGGCGCCAAGCTCCGGATCCCTCAGGCGATTGACCTTGTCGAAGGAATGGCAGCCGGGCGCGGTCCCTATTGTCGGCTTTCCCTCTCGGGACGGCTTCAGATCGAGTCGGGATGGGACGGGGCTGTACACCTCTACACGACACGAGCGGTAGCCGCTGACCTGGCGGGACTCCGCTACCGAAGCATCGTTCTCCAGTGGCGCGACGCGACTCCTGAGCCCCTGGCGATCTCGGATCCGGTGGGTGCTGTGGCGGACGAGAGTTTCTGGTCGACGGTGGCGAAGGCCTCCGAGCGTTTCACCTTGTTGTGTGAGCGCTGGGCGCACGGCGCCTACGGGTGCCGCTGGTTTCGCGTGACTCGGGAGAACGCAGCTGAGGTGGCCCGACTCGTACGGCCACGCTCACTGGTCTGCGTGGTCAGCGATCCGGAGTTGCACCCCAGGCCTGAGCTGTTGGAGGACGATTTCACCGCCTTCGTGGCCCCGCTGCTGCCCGGCGAATTGGCCTATCGGGCCTACCCCGGCGGCGCCGATACGCTGACCGAGGTCACAGGTGAGGGTTTCTCACTCATGCTTGCGGACAGCGTGATGAGCGGCTGGTGCGCCGTGGTGCCGGACTCGGACGGAGTGAACAGGGCGCAGTGGGAGAGCCCAGGTGAGCCGGATTCCGATCACCCGCCCGCATGAGGCCAGCCGGCCCGGACGAGTACGCCACACCCCTTGACCTTCAGTTGAGGTCCTGCGAGCGGTAAGCGGCCGTGGCGTCATGGGGCATCCCGCCGGAGTCTCGGCGGGATGCCCCATCGGCATCCTGTGGGCCGAGGTCCCTTACGGGGGTCCGCGATCCGCCTTGGGCACTGCACGACGTGCAGCAGCATATTCATGCGCATGTGATGTCTCGTCAGGTGCGCCCCGGGGAGGCGGCCCCGAGTGCGGGCTTCCGGTGTCGTGCGCCGTGGTGGCGCCCGTCCGATGGCGCGCCCCGGGTTCACCTGTACAGGTGCGTTTGGTGCCCGCCGGGCGTAGTGATCGGGGCAGGTGAGCAGGACAAGCCCTCGTGGAGCTCTGGCTGTTGAACCATCTGTCCACTCCTGTCCTGGCCCTGATCGTCGTCGGCGGCATCGTCGCGCTGGCCCTGGCGGGCAGCGTGCTGGCGTACCGGTGGCACCCCGCCCTCGCCGAGGGTGAGCACAACGACATGGTCGGTGCGGGGCTCGGCATGTTCGCCGCCATCTACGGGATCATCCTGGCCTTCGTCGTCGTCACCCTGTGGACCGAGGCCGACGAGGCGGAGACGGTGGTCGCCAACGAGTCGACGTACCTGGCGCAGATGGTCCGGGACTCCCGGGCCTTCCCGCCCGCCCAGCGGGCCCGCATGGAGGGCGCCGTCAGCGCGTACGTGCACGCCGTGGCGGAGGTCCAGTGGCCCCTGATGCGCGAGGGACGCCCCCGGTACGGGGCCACGGAGAAGGCCATGGACGACATGTTCGCCGCCCTGAACGCCTTCGAGCCGCGGACGGAGCGCCAGAAGGCCTTCCACCGCGAGACCATCAGCGACATCAACAAGGTCGTCGCCGAACGCCGGGCCCGGCTCACCAAGGCGCGGCAGTCCCTGCCGGGGCTGTTCAAGGTCCAGGCGTACGGGGGCGCGTTGGTGGTCATCCCGCTGACTTTCCTGTACGGCAACAAGAGCCGGCCCGTACGGCTGCTGTTCGTGGGCTCGGTCGCCGCGCTCGTCGGGTTCAGCCTGCTGCTCGTCCTGGTCCTCGACCACCCGTTCTCCGGCGACATCAGCGTGCCGCCGGACGCGTACAAGGAAGGCGCGCTGGCGAAGTTCTGGTGAGGCCGGGCGTCAGCCGTCGGTGTCCGCGCGCCCGGCGGGCAGGGCCGCGCCCGGCGGCGACCCGGCGCGACCGCGCGCCAGGTGGACGCAGGCTCCGGCGGCGGCGAGCAGCGCGGCGAGGGCCGCCGCGACGAGGGCGCGGCGGTAGCCGTGCGCCAGGGCGGCGGGGGTGGCCGCCGCGGGCGCGGCGAGGGGCGTGAGGACCGCGAGCCCGAGGGCGCCGCCGATCTGCCGGGAGGTGTTGACGAGCCCGCCCGCGACCCCGGCGTGCCGGGGCTCGACCGTCGCGACACCCAGCGCGGTCAGGGGCACGAAGGCGAGCCCGAGGCCGGCGCCGATCAGCACGGAGGGGCCGAACAGGTCGCCGACGAGGTGTCCGCCGACGGGCAGCCGGGCGAGCCAGAGCAGTCCGGCGGCGAGCACGAGGAGCCCCGGCAGGAGCGTGCCCCGCAGCCGCCCCGCGCCCCAGGACGCCGCCATGAGGGCGGTGGCGAGGGGCAGTTGGGCGAGCCCCGCTTCCAGGGGCGAGTGGCCGAGGACGTTCTGCTGGTAGAGCGGCAGGAAGAAGAACGTGGCGACCCATGCGGCGCCGAGCAGCAGCATCAGGACGTTGCCCGTCACGACCGCGCGGTCGCGCAGCAGCGCCGGAGGCAGCAGGGGATCACTCGCGCGCCGTTCGACCGGCGCCAGCGCGAGGAGCAGCAGCACCCCGGCCGCCGGGACGACGAAGCCGGGCAGTGGCGCGTGGCCCTGGGCACCCAGGCCGTGGACGAGGAGGGTGAGCCCGGCCGTGACCAGCAGCGCGCCGGGCACGTCGAGGCGTGCCGTGCGCCCGCGTGCGTCCCGCGCCAGGAGCAGGGGCGCGGCCACCAGGCCCGGCAGGGCCACGAGGGCGCTGACCGCGAACACCGCCCACCAGCCCAGGGCACTGGTGAGCACCCCGCCGAGCAGGACGCCCGCGGCCCCGCCCGCCGCGGAGGCCGCGCCCCAGACGCCCAGGGCCCGGCCGCGGCCGGGCCCCGGCGGCCAGTGGGCCAGCAGGACCGCCAGGCCGGCCGGTGAGAGCAGGGCCGCGCCGGCCCCCTGAACCGCACGGGCCGCGACGAGGGGCCCGAAGCCCCAGGGGACGCTCGCGGCCAGGGACCCGGCGGCGAAGAGGAGGAGCCCCGCGACGAAGGCGGTGCGGTGGCCGAGCAGGTCGGTGAGGCGGCCGCCCACGGGCAGCAGGGCCCCGAAGGCGATGAGGTAGGCGTTGACGATCCAGGCCAGGCCGGCCGGTGTCAGCCGGAGGTCCTGGCCGACGGCGGGCAGGGCGACGTTCACGATGGAGGTGTTGAGCACCACGAGGAACTGCGCACCGGCCAGCAGGCACAGGACGGGGCCCGGGCGGTGCGGGGGCGGTGCGGGCGTCGGGAGGGACATGATGCCTTTCGGGACGGGCCGGGACGGGCCAGGCCGGGACGGGCCGGGGCCGGTGGGCCGGAGTCGGCAGGCCGGGGCCGGTGGGCCGGAGTCGGCAGGCCGGGGTCAGCGGACCGGGGCCGGCAAGCCGGGGTCAGCGGACCGGGGCCGGCAAGCCCACCTCGGCGGACCAGGCCTGCGAACCGAGGTCCGGGCAGGCCGAGGTCGGGAAGGAAGCGGAGTTGGGAGCCGTGCCGGGGCCGAACCGCGCTCAGGCCCCGAGCGGCACCAGGGGTCAGGCGTGCTTGCCGTACCGGGGCTGGGGGTGGCGCTTCTCCGCCCGCTGCTTGAGGTGGTGCAGCCAGGCGTCGAGGGAGGCAGCCAGGGCCTTTTGGAGGTACGCGGTGTTGGCGTCGACGGGCGCGCCGCTCCAGGACTCCTCGGTGTGGACGCGGGCGCCGCCCCTGACCGGGGTGAAGGTCCACACGTGTACGGCGGTGATGCCCTGGGCGGGCCCGCCCCAGACGATGCGGCGCTCGGGCCACACCTGCTCGACCGTCGAGGTGATGCCCTCCAGGCCCTCGGTGGACCAGACCCACGAGGACCCCGGCCGCAGCGGCCCCGGGGTCCGCTTGACGGAGGAGCTGACGCCCGGCTGCCAGGCGGGCCAGCCCTCGACGTCCGTCTGGATGCGCCACACGCGGTCCAGGGGCGCGTGGATGACGATGTCGTCGCGGCTGACGACCGGGGCCTTCTCGTCGATGCCCACCGGCGCGGGACCTGAGCTCCCGAAGGTCAGCGGCAGCGCGGCGAGGAGGGCGGTGGCGAAGGCGAACATGAGGATTCCTCCAGGGTCTGGAAGGGGGGAAGCACGGGGTGGCAGAGGGGGCCGGGGCCAAGGAGTGGGAGCGGGTACGCGTCGCTGCCCGCGCGGAGCGATGCCGGGACGGCGCGAGACTGTGTGGTCGCCCACTCACTCTGATGTGAGTACTCAACCACTCACCCACCGGGGCGTCAACATCCAGCCCGCCCATCAGCCGCAGACGAGCAGCTCCCACACCTCCCTTGACTCTCTCCGTGAGTGAGTGGTTGAGTACTCACATGAAGACGGAACGCCGCCAGCTCTCCACGGCCGAAGAACGACGGGAAGCGGTCCTGCGCACCGCCATCGGCGCCTTCGCCGCACGGGGATACTTCGGGACCACCACCACGGAGGTGGCCAAGGCCGCCGGCATCTCACAGGCGTACGTCTACCGGCTCTTCCCGAACAAGGAAGCCCTGTTCACCGCGGTCGTCGAGCACTGCTTCGTCCGGGTCAGGGCCGCCCTCGAAGGCGGCGCGGCCGAGGCCGCGAGCAGCGCCCCCGAAGCGGTGCTGGACTCGATGGGCGATGCCTACGCCCGACTGATCAGCGACAACGACCTCATGCTGGTGCAGTTGCACGCCCAGGCGGCCGCGGTCTCCGAGCCCGCGATCCGCGAGGCGGTCCGGGCCGGATACGCCCGCACGGTCGAGTACGTACGCGGCGCCTCGGGCGGCAGCGAGGAGCAGGTACAGCGGTTCTTCGCCACCGGCATGCTCTGCCACCTGCTGGTCTCCATCGACGCGGAGGCGGTCTCCGCGCCCTGGACCCGCACCCTGACCACCGGCATCACGCACTACTGACCCGCGCCCCGACCACCGCCTGCCTCCTCTCCCCACCGCCCCACCTCGTCGAACCGGCAGCCGCACCTCCACGGACCCAGCGGCTGCCCTCTTTCCGCCCCAGGGAGTGAGTGTTCAACCACACACCCGCCGCACACTCCAACCGCACACTCCAACCGCGCACTCCGACCACGCACTCCACTCATCCGCCGAAACCACCGGAATCGAGGCTCCTCATGGCCAGCAAGCCCTACCTGACCGGTCACTACGCCCCCGTCCCCGATGAGATCACCGCGACCGAACTGACCGTGGACGGCGCCCTGCCGCCCGAGCTGACCGGCCGCCTGGTCCGCAACAGCCACAACCCCAAGCCCGGCGTCACCCCCACCCACTGGTTCAAAGGCAGCGGCATGGTGCACGGCGTCCGGCTGAACCAGGGCCGCGCCGAGTGGTACCGCAACCGGTGGGTCCACACCCCCGCCCTGGAGGGCGCTCCCTACCTGACCGACCAGGGGCCCGACCTGACGGTCAGCACAGCGGGTACGCACGTCATCGAGCACGGCGGCCGGCTCCTGGCCCTCTCGGAGGCGGCGCTGCCCTTCGAGCTGACGCCCGACCTGGAGACCGTGGGCGCCTACGACTTCGGCGGCAAGCTCACCTCCGCCATGACCGCCCACCCCAAGGAGGACCCGGCAACCGGCGAGCTGCACTTCTTCGCCTCCTCGCCGTTCCCTCCCTTCCTGATCCACCACGTCGCCTCCGCCGACGGGCAGGTGCTCGACAGCCAGGAGGTGCCCGGGGCGAGCGCCGCGCTGAAGCACGACTTCGCGATCACCGAGCACCACGTGGTCTTCCTGGAGGGCTCGGTCACCTTCGACCCCGCCGAGCACTCCGGGATCCCGTACGGCTGGAGCGACGCGCAGGCCACCCGGATCGGCGTCATGCCGCGCGGGGCGGGCGGTGCCCGGCGGATCCGCTGGTTCGAGGTCGACCAGGGGTACAGCATGCACATCGCGAACGCCTACGAGGACGCCGCCGGGCGCGTCGTCGTCGAGGGCCCGGCCGTGGGCCGCGAGGGCTGGCGGCGCTCCTGGAACTGGTGGGTCGGCGCCCCGGACCGCGGCGCCGAGCCGAGCTCCGGCTCCCGCGGCCGCCGCTGGACGGTCGACCTGGCCGCGGGCACCGTCCGGGAGCAGCAGACCGACGACCTGACGGTGGAGTTCCCCACGATCAACGACGGCTTCACCGGCAGCGAGCACCGCTTCCAGTACGCGCTGTCGTTCCCCGACGACCTCGGGATCGGCCACCACGCCCTGGTGAAGTACGACCGCGCCACCGGGGCCCGACAGCTCCTGCCCTTCGGCACCGGCCGGCTGCCCAGCGAGGCGGTGTTCGTCCCGGCGGACGGCGCCACCGGCGAGGACGAGGGCTACCTCCTGACCGTCGTGAGCGACCTGAACGCCGACGCGTCCGCGCTGCTCGTCCTCGACGCCTCCGACCTCACCGCGGAACCGGTCGCCACGGTCCGCCTCCCCCGGCGGGTACCCGCGATGATCCACGGCTCGTGGATCCCCGACACGGCCCTGTGACGGGAGTCCGGGAGCTCCGGCCGGTTCAGGCCGCCGGGCCGGTGGCCGTGTCCGCCCGGCCCAGCACGAGCCACCGCGAGGGCAGTTCGATGCGGGTGCCGTCGGGCGTGAACTCGGTCGTGGCGAGCGGGAGTTCGCCGTCGGCGAGCACGGTCAGGCCCGCCTCCCGGACGTGGTCGAGCACCGCCGCGTCGGCGACCTCGCCGGGCGTGAGGCCGTGGGCGAAGACCGGCGCCAGCTTCGGCGGCGGTCCGCCCACGCGCTGCGCCAGGCGGGCCAGGACCGGGCGCGCGGCCTCCGTCAGCTCGACGACGAAGGCCCGCCCGCGCTCGCCGGTCAGCGTCGCCAGGGTGTCGACCAGCGGCTGCCGGTCGGCGGGCTCGCACTGGTGCAGCACGCCCCGCATGTACACGTTGGCGTCGCCGAGTTCCGCGTGCAGTTGCTCCGCCGCGCTCCGCTCCGCCGCGTCGATCTGCCGGTACTCCGCCTGCCCGGCGCGGTCCTCGCGCCGGGCGTGGTCGATCGCGGCGGCGGACAGGTCGATGCCGAGGACGTGGGGGAAGCGGTCGGCGAGGAAGCGGGTCTGGGTGCCGTTGCCGCAGCCGACGTCGACGACGGGCAGGCCCGGCGCGGTCACGTACGGCTCGAAGAGAGCCAGGTGGAGGCCCACGGTCAGGGCCGGTTCGGCGTCCCAGAAGACGCCGCCCACCGTTTCGGGAGCCTCGCTCCAGAAGCCGTCCCACGCTTCCCGGTACCGACTCGTGACGCTCATGACCAGCTCCCCAGGTGTGACCGGCGTGACCGGTGACGGTGCGACCGGTGGCAGTGTGACCGGCGACCGGTGACGTGACCGGTGTGACCGGTGCCGTCGC
This sequence comes from Streptomyces sp. CC224B, assembly GCF_030010595.1. Lineage (NCBI taxonomy): Bacteria > Bacillati > Actinomycetota > Actinomycetes > Kitasatosporales > Streptomycetaceae > Streptomyces > Streptomyces sp. CC224B. The sequence goes on from NZ_JASCXL010000017.1 coordinate 57,624, forward strand.
AGCCGACGACAAGATCGGTCTACCGCTCGCGGGGGCGCTCGACAAGCCGCGCGGGCGCACCTTCACGGCGCTTTCGATACGTGTTCGCCGGGCGTGTGCCCGCGCGCGGCCCCACGCGACGGAGCGCACTCCCCATCCGCCCCGCACGGGCCGTGCCGTCCCCGGGGTCGCTCGGGTCCCAGGGCCCCACCCCGCCCGCGCCGACGCCCCCGCCGGCCGTCAGCGGCGCGGCGGCTCCAGCTCGAACCACACCGTCTTGCCCGAGGCGCCGCTGCTCGTGCCCCACTCCTTGGCGAACCGCGTCACCACGCGCAGGCCGCGCCCGAACTCGTCGCCGGGCCCGGCGCTCAGCAGGGTCGGCAGCGACGGGTCCTGGTCCTCGACCTCGCACAGGAGGCGCCCCGAGCGGACCAGGCGCAGTCCGATCCGCGCACCGCGCGCGTGCCGTACGGCGTTGGTGACGAGCTCGCTGACCAGCAGGCCCGCGGTGTCCTCCAGGGCCCCGAGCCCCCAGTCGCGCAGTTGGCGGCGGACCAGCTCCCGGGCCCGGCTGACCTCGCTCGGGTCGGACGCGAGCCGCCAGTGGCCGACGTCGTCCGGCGCCACCCCGTTGAGCCGCGCCATCAGCAGGGCCACGTCGTCCTTGCGGCCGCCGCGGGTGTTGAGCGCCCGGATGATCGTGTCGCAGGCCGCGTCCATGGACGCGGCGGGGTGGGCGGCCGACTCCACGAGCGTGGCGAGGCCGACGCCGATGTCCTCGCCGCGCACCTCGACGAGCCCGTCGGTGCACATCAGCAGCCGGTCACCGGGCTCGACGCGCACCCGGACCGACTCGAAGGGCACGCCCCCGACGCCGATGGGCGCCCCGGTCGGCAGGTCGAGCAGCTCGCTGCGGCCGGAGCGGGCCCGCACCAGGACCGGCGGGATGTGCCCGGCGTTCGCCAGGTGCAGATCGCCCGCGATGGGGTCGTAGACCGCGTACAGGCACGTCGCGAGGTAGTGCTCGCCGAGCCGCTGCGCCAGGTCGTCGAGGTTGCGCAGGAGCTGGGCGGGCGGCAGGTCGAGGGCGGCCATGGTCTGCACGGCCGTGCGCAGCTGGCCCATCATCGCCGCCGAGTTGAGGCCGTGCCCCATGACGTCGCCGACGACGAGCGCCGTCCGCGCCCCCGGCAGCTTCACGGAGTCGAACCAGTCGCCGCCGACCCGCCCGAGCAGGGTGCCCGGCAGATAGCGCGTGGCGATGTCGCAGCCGGACATCCGGGGCTCTATGTGCGGCAGCATGCTGTCCTGGAGGGTGTCGGCCACCGACTCCTGGTACGTGTACATGCGCGCGTTGTCCAGTACGAGGCCCGCGCGGGCGGCCAGTTCGGCGCCCGTCACCCGGTCCATGTCGTTGAAGACGGGCCGCTCCCGGTGGCGCAGCAGGATCATGAAGCCGAGCACGACGTTGCGCGCCTTCAGGGGCACGACCAGCATCGAGCGGTGGTTGATGAGCGGGCGGATGTCGCGCTTCTCGAACTGCGAGGCGATGGCGTTGCCCATCTCCTCGGTGATGCGCGGCACGAGCACCGGCTCGCCCGAGGTCATGCACTGGAAGAACGGCGTGTGGGCGGGGAACGGCATGGACTCGCCGACGGGCACCACGTCGTCCCAGCGGCCCGGTTCGTCGGTGTGCTCCACGGCCACGCGGTGCCACAGCGTGGTCTCGTCCGGGACGCCCTCGGGGAAGCCCTCGCCCGCGACGACCTGCTCGCGCAGATAGGTGCCCGCGACGTCGGTGAAGCGCGGTACGACCGCCCTGCTGACCTCCTGGATGGTGCGGGACAGGTCGAGGGAGGAGCCGATGCGCGCGCTCACCTCGTTCAGGAACTCCAGGCGCTCGCGGACCGCGGCGTACTCCAGGTCCTCGGCGTCCTCGGCGTCCTCAGCGTCCTCGGCATCGCTGTCGGTCTGCGGCTCCGGCGCCCGCCCGGCCGCGGCCGCCTCCGCCGCGCGCCGTCTGCGCGCCTGGCGCTCGGCCCGGCGCGGCACACCCCAGTCGGGCGTGACGGGCACCCGGTCGTGCTGGCTGAACTCGAGCACCGGGTAGCCCAGTTCCAGCACCTGCGAGACGATGCGGGCGCTCTCCGCCACGCTCATGCTGGGCAGGATCTCCGGGAGCCGCCGGGCCAGGTCGTCCGCCCCGGGGAAGTCGGTGTGCAGCGCGAACCCCGGCGCTATGCGCTCCACGCGCGCGCCGTCGGGGCCGTCGGCGGCGGCCAGGCGGGCCGCGTCCGCGGCGAGCACGAGCAGCCGCTCCGGGCCGGGCCCGACCAGCGGGTACGCCCACCACAGCACGTCGAGCCGCCCGCTCCGGCCCGCCGAGGGCGTCAGCCGGGCGCGGCCCGCCGCCGGGTAGGAGATGTGGCCGTCCAGGGAGCTGCCGAGGTCGGGGCCCAGGTCGTCGTAGGCGGCGTAGTCCTCGCCGGCGTGCGGCGGCAGCGCGCCGGAGACGGGCAGCAGGTCGCCCGCCGGGCGGCCGACCGCGTCCTCCTTGGCGTAGCCGAACAGGCGCCGCGCGCCCACGCTCCAGTGGGAGACGAGTCCGGCGCCGTCGATGACGACCACGGCCAGGGGGACGCGGCCGGACACGGCGTCGCGCGCCGCCGGTCCGCCGTCCGGGGTCCCACGCTCCATGGCCAAGGCTCCTTCCCACGGCGCGGCAAGATCTGCTCCGCCCCCAACCACCGTACGACCGGGACGGGTTACCGTGCGGCTCCTTGCGCGAATTGACCACGCACCGACCGGTCCTGTCCGGTCCGTGTCCCTCCCTGAAGGCCCACGTCAGCCGCCGTCGGTCCGGACCGCTCCCGGTCGGTCCCGGTCCCCCGCCGAGGACGACCCGGCCGCCCCCGGCCGGAACCAGTCGGTCCCGGTCAGCCCTGTCCGTCCTGATCAGCCGCGGTCGGGCCCGGTCAGGAGCGGCCGCCGCGTCCGGGCGGCCGTGCCCGCGGCGGCCGTGCCCGCGGCCCCATGGACCCGACCCCCATGGACCCGACCGCCGTGGCCCCGACCGCCCCGGGGCGTCTCCGTGCCTCAGCGGTGGTCCTCGTGCCCCAGCTGCACGTCCCGCTCCGTGCGGCCGCCGCCGGCGACCTGGAGCACCGTGGCGACCGGGGGGTAGCCCGCCGCGATCACCGTGTACTCGCCGGACGACAGGTCGACGAACCGGAACGTGCCGTCCGTGCCGGTCGTCAGGGTGTCGACGACGTTGCCCCCGGCGTCCAGGAGGGTCACGCGCGCGTCCTCGACGGGCCGCCCGCCGCCGGCCCGCACGGTGCCGCGCAGCACCGCTCCCCCGGCGAGCTCGACGTCCTGCCGCGTCTCCCGGGCAGCCTGCACGCTCACCGGCAGGGCGGCCGGCCGGAACGCGGGGGCGCTCGCGGCGAGGGTGTACTCGCCGGCCACCAGCTCCGTGAACACGTAGCCGCCCTCGCGCCCGCTGCGGGTCGTGGCGACGACGTCGCCGCGGACGTCGGTCAGCGTCACGGCGGCGTCCCGGACGGGCGTGCCGTCGGCGGTGCACACGCTCCCGGCGAGCCGCCCCGCCCCGCCGAGGACGACGTCGAGCTCGACGGGGCGCTCGCCCACGGTGACGGTGACGGCCTGGGGCTGGTGGCCGCCCGCCGCGGCGATCAGCACGAACGATCCGGCGCCGGGCGTGGCCAGCGCGTACCGGCCGTCGTCCCCGCTGGCGCCGCGCCCGACCTGGCGGCCCGCGACGTCGATGAGCGTCAGGGCGGCGCGCGGCACGACGGTGCCGTCCGGGTGCTGCACGGTGCCGCAGACGGGCACCCCGGCGTGCGGGGACCGGGCCTCGGGGACGACCGGGGGCTCGGCGAGGGAGGCGTGGGTGGACGCGGCACTGGACAACAGGGGGGTCTCCTTGAGGAAAAAGGCGAACAGCAGGCCGAGGGCGAGCACCGGCACCAGGTAGAGGAAGATCCGGGGCATCGCGTCCGCGTACGCCTGGATGTAGCCCTCGCGCAGGTGAGCGGGCATCACGTGGACGACCTGCGGGGTGATCGACTCGGGGTCCGGCAGGCCGGCGGTGTCGGGCAGCCGCTCGGCGAGGGCGTCGGTGAGCCGGGCGGTGAAGAGCGTGCCGAAGACGGCGGCGCCGACGCTGCCGCCGATCTGCCGGAAGAAGTTGCTGGCGCTGGTGGCGGTGGAGAGGTCGGCGGCCGGGACGGCGTTCTGCACGGCGAGGATCAGCACCGGCATGACCAGGCCGACACCGGCGCCGAGGACGGCCATCCACAGGCTGTAGTGCAGTCGGGGCGTGTCGGTCTCCAGGCGCGAGAGCAGGTACACGCCGACGACGGACAGCGCGCTGCCGAGAATCGGGTAGACCCGGTAGCGCCCGGTGACACTGATGAGCTGCCCGGCGACGATCGACGCGCCGACGACACCGCCCATCATCGGCAGCATCAGCAGCCCGGACTCCGTGGCGCTCGCGCCGTCGACCATCTGCAGGTACGTCGGCAGATAACTGGCCGCGCCGAAGAGGGCCATCCCGATGGCGATCCCCACCAGGCCCGTGACGACGAAGACGGAGTCGCGGAAGAGCCGCAGCGGAATGATCGGTTCTGCCGCGCGGCGCTCGGCCAGCAGGAAGAGCACGGCCGAGACCGCGGCCCCGCCCGCGAGCCCCAGGATGACGCGTGAGCCCCACGCGTACTCGGTGCCGCCCCAACTGGTGAGCAGGACCAGGCAGGTGGAGGCGGCGGTGAGCAGCAGGGCGCCGAGCACGTCGAGGCGCCCGCGCGCCGCGGGCTTGGGCAGCTTCAGCACGAGCGCCACCACGACCAGGGTGACCAGGCCGAACGGCACGTTGAAGTAGAAGCACCAGCGCCAGGAGACGTGGTCGGTGAAGAACCCGCCGAGCAGCGGCCCCGCGACGGACGCGAGGCCGAAGACAGCGCCGATCATGCCCAGGTAACGGGCCCGCGCGCGGGGCGGCACGATGTCCGCGATGATCGCCTGGACCCCGATCAGCAGGCCGCCCGCGCCGACGCCCTGGAGGGCGCGGAAGGCGATGAGCTGGTCCATGGTGCGCGACCAGCCGGCGAGGGCGGAGCCCACCACGAAGACGACGATCGCGAACTGGAAGACGCCCTTGCGCCCGAAGAGGTCCCCGAGCTTGCCGTAGATCGGCAGCCCGACGGTGGCCGTGAGCACGTACGCGGTGATGGCCCAGGACATCCGGTCCAGGCCGTGCAGCTCACCGACGATCTTCGGCAGCGCCGTGGCCACGATCATCTGCTCCAGGGCGGCCAGCAGCAGGGCCAGCGTCAGGCCGAAGAAGACCATCCGGACCCGGGCGGGGCTCAGCCCCTGCCCGGCCGGGCCCCGGCCGTCGGGGGGCGGTGACTCCTGCGCCACGTCGGTGGACGGGCCCCGGGCGGCCTCCCGGTCGCCGTGCTCGGCCCGCATCGCCAGCGTCGTCCCGCCCACCTGGTGCTCCCCTCGTCCGCCTGCGCCGCCCATTTCTCGCATTACGCGACAACTGCGAGCAAGCGCGACGAGTCGCCCCGAGAGGTGCACCGGCGCACGTTAGCGCCGGTGGGAGCCCTACGGCGCACGACCCGAGGGCGACGAAAACCACTCGAAACGGTGAGCTGCCGAACAACCCTGATGGCTTAAACGGGAGTTGGGGCCGGCACGACACGGTTCCGTGTCACGCCGGCCCCAACTCCCGTGGTCCGGTCGGTCACTTCCGGCCAGCGCCTCCCGGCCGGCCGGCGCCTTCCGGCGTCACTTCCCGACCTCGGCGGCGAGCCGCTCCAGGACCGCGTCGTAGATGCGGGCGAGGCCCTTCGGGGCGAACGTCCGCTCGAAGAAGCCGCCGATGCCGCCCGCGCCGTTCCACACCGAGGTGACGACCACGCGCGCCTGGCCCTCGCCCGCCGGGGTCACGCGCCAGGTGGTGACCATGGAGGAGTTGCGGTCCTTCTCGACCAGTTCGCCGTCGGTGGGCTCGGTCACGTCGAGCAGGCAGTCGCGGACGCGCTTGCTGGTCGCCTGGAGCTTCCAGTGGACGAGGGTGCCCTCGCCGTCGCCGCCCTCGCGCACCTCGTACTCGCTGAAGTGCTCCGACAGGACCTTCTCGCGCGTGCCGCTGTAGTCGGCCAGCGCATCGAAGACGTCCTCCGGCCGTGCCGCGATGATCCGCTCCGTGGTCGCCTCGACCTGCGCCATGGCACTTCCTCCAGTTGGTGTCTCGGGGGTTCGACGGTCACCCAACCACCCCGTGCGGCGGCGCCCCAAATCGGGGCCCCCTCCGGGCCGCGCGCCACGCCCGTACGGCGCTCGCACGATCATGGGAACACATGTTCTATTCTGTGGTCAGTGCTACCGAGGAGGCGCCATGCGCTGGGAGAACCTGTCCGACGGGCCGCGCCGGGGCGCCGCGGACGCCGCGCTGTTCGGCGCGGACGCGGTGACCACACGGACCTTCGACACCCCGGAGTTCCGCGGGATCACCTTCCACGAGATCCGGGCCAGAACGATCGTGAACCGCGTGCCCGGGGCCTCGCGCATGCCCTTCGAGTGGACCGTCAACCCCTACCGCGGCTGCACGCACGCGTGCGTGTACTGCTTCGCCCGCAAGACGCACAGCTACCTGGACCTGGACACCGGGCTCGGCTTCGACAGCCAGATCGTCGTGAAGGTGAACGCGCCGGAGCTGCTGCGCCGCCAGCTCGCCTCGCGCCGCTGGCACGGCGAGCACATCGCGATGGGCACCAACGTCGACTGCTACCAGCGCGCGGAGGGCCGCTACGCCCTGATGCCCGGCATCATCGAGGCGCTGCGCGACCGCGCGAACCCGTTCTCGATCCTCACCAAGGGCACGCTGATCCTGCGCGACCTCGACCTGCTGCGGCAGGCCGCCGCCGTCACCGACGTCGGCATCTCGGTGTCCGTCGGCTTCCTGGACGAGTCGCTGTGGCGGACCGTCGAGCCGGGCACGCCCGCGCCCGGGCGCCGCCTGGAGGTGGTGCGCACCCTCACCGCGCACGGCATCGGCTGCGGCGTCCTGATGGCGCCGGTGATCCCCTTCCTCGGCGACGAGCCGGAGCAGCTGCGCGCCACGGTGCGGGCGATCGCCGAGGCCGGGGCGACGTCGGTGACCCCGCTGGTCCTGCATCTGCGCCCCGGCGCCCGCGAGTGGTTCATGTCCTGGCTGGGACGGCACCATCCGCACCTGGTACGCCGGTACGAGCGCCTGTACGCGGAGGGCGCCTACGCCCCCACCTGGTACCAGCGCCGGATCACCCGGCAGGTGCACGAGCTGGCCGAGGAGTTCGGCATCGGCCCCACGCGCGCGGGGGCGGCGCGCCGGATACGCGCCGCCCAGGAGCCCGAGCCCGAGCCCGCGCCGGGGCCCACCCAGCTCACCCTCCTGTGACCCTGGGGCCCTGTCACCCTGCCCCCGCGACACCGCGACCCCGTGAAGCCGTGAAGCCATGAAGCCGTGACCGTCGAGCCATGAGCACCCGTGTCCACTTGGTGCTCCTTTCCGGGCATATATCGCCGGATCGCCCTTCCTCGGGCGAGCTTTCCGGGACCATGCGGCGGGGGCCGTGCGCCGCACGGCTTCGCACGCCCCGCCCCGGGAGGCTCGATGAGAAGAACCGCCGTCTCGCTGTGCGGCGCCGCCGCACTGGTGGCCGGTCTCGTCGCGGCGGTGCCCGCCGCGGGCGCGGACCCGCGGACCACACCCGGCGCCCCGCGCACCCACAAGCCCCTCGCGTGGAAGGCGTGCGCGACGCCGGAGTACCCGCGCCTGGAGTGCGCGTCCCTGCCGGTACCGCTCGACCACGACCACCGGCACGGGCGGCAGGTCACCCTGGCCCTCTCCCGGGTGCGGCACACCTCGTCGGCGTACCAGGGCCCGCTCCTGGTCAACCCCGGCGGCCCCGGCGCCGGCGGCCTGGCCACCGCCGGGTTCGTCGCGGCGTCGCTGCCGGAGCGGGTGGCCGCGCGCTACGACGTCGTGGGCTTCGACCCGCGCGGTGTCGGCAGGAGCACACCGGCCCTCACCTGCCGCCCCGGGCACACGGACCCCGTGCGCCCCGACTCGGTTCCCGCCACGCCCGCCCTCGAGCGGGCCGGCCTGGACCGGGCGCGGGCGTTCGCCGAGGCGTGCGCGAAGAAGTACGCGGACGTGCTGCCGTACGTCGGCACGGTCAGCGCGGCCAAGGACCTGGACGCGATCCGGGCGGCGCTCGGCGCGCGGAGGATCAGCTACTTCGGCTACTCGTACGGCACCTATCTGGGCGCGGTGTACGCGAAGCTGTTCCCGGACCGGGTGCGCCGCATGGCCCTGGACTCCGTGGTCGACCCGGACGCCGTCTGGTACGAGGCCAACCTCGCGCAGGACTTCGCCTTCGACGCCCGCCACAAGGCGTTCCTCGCCTGGGTGGCCCGGCACGACGCCCGGTACGCGCTCGGCAAGGACCCGGCACGGGTCGAGGCCGCGTGGTACGCGATGCGCGCCGCCGTCGCCAAGGAGCCCGCGGGCGGCAGGGTCGGCGCCGCCGAGCTGGAGGACACCTATCTGCCGGGCGGCTACTTCGACGGCTACTGGCCGCTGCTGGCCGAGGCGTTCGCCGCCTACGCGAACGACCGGAGCGTCGAACCGCTCGTGCGGGCCTACGAGGCCCTGGGCGCCGCGGACGCGGCGACCGACAACGGCTACTCGGTGTACGCGGCCGTGCAGTGCCGGGACGCGCCCTGGCCGCGCCGCTGGAGCCGGTGGCGCGAGGACCACACGAGGACGCACGCGAAGGCGCCCTTCGTGACCTGGAACAACGCCTGGTACAACGCGCCCTGCGCCTTCTGGCCCACGGCCCCGCTGCGCCCGGCGGACGTCCGCAACACGGCGCTGCCGCCGGTGCTGCTCCTCCAGGGCACGGACGACGCGGCCACGCCGTACGAGGGCGCGGTCACGATGCGCCGCAAGCTGCGCGGCGCGAGCCTCGTGGTGGAGTGGGGCGGCGGCAACCACGGCGTCACGCTGAGCGGGAACGCCTGCATGGACCGGTACCTGGCGGCGTACCTCGACAAGGGCGAGGTGCCGCGGAGCGGCGGCGAGGTCGACGCGGTGTGCAAGGCGCCGCCCGGGCCGGAGCCGGAGCCCGCGCGCACCGGGGACGCGGCGGCGCGCGGCGCCGAGCTGCGCGGGCTGCTGCGCTTCCGGGGCTGAGCCTTTGAGGCGAACGGGACGCCGCGCCGGGCGCGTTGCCGGGTCCGTGGTCCACCATGGAGATCATGAACCGTCTCACGCACCTCCACGCGCCCGAGGGCGTCGCGCCCGCCACGGCGTACACCCACGTCGTCGCGGGCACCGGCCGCCTGGTCGCCGTCTCCGGCCAACTCCCCCTCGACGAGCGGGGTGAGCTGGTCGGCGCGGGCGACCCCGCGGCCCAGGCCCTCCAGGTCTTCGAGAACCTCCGCCGCTGCCTGGCGGCCGCGGGCGCCGGCTTCGACGACGTGATCAAGCTGACGTACTTCCTCACGGACATGGCCCACCTGCCCGCGGTCCGCGCCGCGCGCGACGCCCACCTCGACCCGGAGCGCCTCCCCGCGTCCTCGGCCGTCCAGGTCGCGGCGCTGGTGGCGCCCGAGTACCTGATGGAGATCGAGGCGCTCGCCGTGGTGGCGGAGGAGCCGGGGAAGGCGGCCGAGGGCGCCTGACCCTCCGGCTCACGCCGACACGCGCGCCAGCGCCGCCGAGGCCGCCGCCGCGAGGCGGGGGTGGGCGCAGGCCGCCTCCAGGACCGGGATCGCCCGCGGGTCCCCCAGCGCGCCCAGGCCCTCCACGCAGGCGAGCGCCACCTTGCCGTAGGGGTCGTTCGGCGTGAGGCGGCGCTGCAGGGTGACGATCAGGGCGGGCGCCGACTCGGGGGCGCGCAACTCGGTGAGCAGCCGCACCGGGTGCAGGGCGTAGGCGACGCGCAGCTCGTTCGTGGCGAGGGCGGCCGCGGCGCGCGCGGTGCGCGGATCGCCGAGCCGGGCGAGCGCGTACGCGGCGGCGGCGCAGCGCGGCGGGTCCCGGTGGTTGAGCAGCAGCACCAGGGACTCGAAGGCCCGCTTGTCCCCCGCCGCGCCGAGCCGCACCGCCGCCAACTCCCGCGCCCACAGCGGCTGCCCGGCCGCGTGCAGCATCCCCGCGAGCTCGTCCGGGTCGTCGACCGCCAGCAGCCTCTCGTACGCCTCCAGCTCTCCCGACGCGGCAGCCTCGCGTCGTAAGCGGTCCGTCACCGTACGCAACTCCGCATCCATGCGGTGAGCCTAGTCGCGACGGAGGTCACAGACACCGGGGGCTGGCGCGCTCGTTACTCACCGGTTAATCTCATCTGAGCGGGGCACACTCCCCGTAAGCAGTTCCACAGCTCCTGACGGCCTGGTGACGCAGCCGTCGCGAGTGCTGTCGGTTTGGTACGCACGTACCGCAGGACGACGTGGCTCCGGGACAGGGCCCGTCGGCTCCCTCTCGCGCACTTTGCCGCGCGCCGCTCCCCGCTCCATGCCGCGCGCCGTGCACCACTTCACGCCGCTCGCGCGGTCGCCACGCACGCGTGCCGACGTGTCGGGTGCGCCCCCGCCGGGCGCCCCTCGCGTGCGCCCCCAGTCGTCACTCACTTCCTGGAGTCCCCGCATGGACGCCTTCTCCGCCAGTTCGTCCGGTACACCCGGTACGCCCGGTGCCTCCGGTACGCCCCTGAACACCGTCGCCGTCGTCGGTCTCGGCACGATGGGCACCGGCATCGCCGAGGTCCTCGCCGTCGCGGGCCGCGAGGTCGTCGGCATCGACATCAGCGAGCAGGCCGCCGCGCACGCCGTGGCCGCCCTAAAGGCCTCCACCGCGCGCGCCGTGCGCCGCGAGCGCCTCACCGAGGGCGAGCGCGCGGACGCCCTCGCCCGCTTCCACACCGCCACCGACCTGCGCGCCGCGGCCGACGCCGACCTGGTGATCGAGGTCGCGCCGGAGTCGTACGAGGTCAAGCAGCAGATCTTCCGCGAGCTCGACGGCATCGTGCGGCCGGACACGATCCTCGCCACCGGCACCAACGCGCTGTCCGTGACCCGGCTCGCGGCCGACTCGGCCCGGCCCGAGCGGGTGTTGGGCCTGCACTTCTTCAACCCGGCGCCCGCGATGAAGCTCGTGGAGGTGGTGTCGTCCGTGCTCACCGCCCCCGGGGCCGTCGCCGCCGTCACCGAGCTGGCCACCGCCCTCGGCAAGGAGCCCGTCGCCGTCGGCGACCGCCCGGGCTTCGTCGCCGACGGGCTGCTCTTCGGCTACCTCAACCAGGCCGCGGCGATGTACGAGGCGAAGTACGCGAGCCGCGAGGACATCGACGCCGCGATGCGCCTCGGCTGCGGGCTGCCCATGGGGCCGCTGGCGCTGCTCGACCTGATCGGCGTCGACACCGCCCGCACCGTCCTCGACGCCATGTACGCCGAGTCGCACGACCGGCTGCACGCGCCCGCGCCGATCCTCAAGCAGCTCAGCGAGGCCGGCCTGACGGGGCGCAAGGCGGGCCGCGGCTTCTACACGTACGCCGAGCCGGACAGCGGCGAGGTGGTGCGCGACGCGCTGACCCCGGTCGAGGGCGCGCGGCAGACGCGGGGGCGCGAGGTGCGCGCGGTGGGCGTGGCCGGCTCCGGCACGATGGCGTCCGGTATCGCCGAGGTGTTCGCGAAGGCCGGGTACGACGTGGTGCTCGCCGGCCGCAGCGAGGAGAAGGCCGTCGCCGCCAAGGCGCGGGTGGCCGCATCCCTCTCGCGCTCCGTCGACAAGGGCCGCATGACCGCGGAGGCGGCCGCCAAGACCCTGGACCGGATCGCGCCGTGCGGCTCGTACGAGGCGTTCGCCGACGTCGACCTGGCGCTGGAGGCGGTCGCCGAGGACCTGGAGGTCAAGCGGCAGCTCTTCGCGACGCTCGACAAGATCTGCAAGCCGGGTGCCGTCCTCGCCACCACGACCTCCTCGCTGCCGGTGGTCGCCTGCGCCCGCGCCACCTCGCGCCCCGGCGACGTGATCGGGCTGCACTTCTTCAACCCGGCGCCCGCGATGAAGCTGGTCGAGGTGGTGCGGACCGTGCTGACCGCGGACGAGGTGCACGCGACCGCCCGCGAGGTGTGCGCAACGCTCAAGAAGCACCCGGTGGACTGCGGGGACCGCGCCGGGTTCATCGTGAACGCCCTGCTGTTCCCGTACCTGAACAACGCGGTCAAGATGGTCCAGGAGCACTACGCGACCCTTGACGACATCGACGCGGCGATGAAGCTCGGCGGCGGCTACCCGATGGGCCCCTTCGAGCTCCTGGACGTCGTCGGCCTGGACGTGTCCCTGGCGATCGAGAAGGTCCTGCACCGCGAGTTCCGCGAGCCGGGGCTCGCGCCCGCGCCGCTCCTGGAACACCTGGTGGCCGCGGGCTGCCTCGGCCGCAAGACGGGCCGTGGCTTCCGCGAATATGCCCGGCGCTGACCGGTCGCCGGACGGCGCGGCCGCGGCGCACCACGTCGCGCGCGGCGGCCGCGCGGGCTGGGGAGGGCTGCTCGATCCGTCGGGCGGCCCCGTCCCACGGGCGCACCCGGCTGCGCGCATGCAGTACGTTCAGGGCATGTCCAAGGCCGCCAAGTCCTCACGTACGCCCGCTACGCCCGACGCCCCCGAGAGCACCGCGGGCAGCCGCGCCGCGGCCCAGCGGCTCAAGATGCGCCGCGAGCTGGCGGCCGCGGCGATGGAGCTGTTCGCGTCCAAGGGCTACGAGGCGACGACGGTCGACGAGATCGCGGCGGCGGCCGGTGTGGCCCGCCGGACCTTCTTCCGCCACTTCCGCTCCAAGGAAGAGGCGATCTTCCCCGACCACGACGACACCCTGATCCGCGCGGAGGCCGTGCTCAACGCGGCGCCCGCGCACGAGCACCCGCTCGACACGGTGTGCCGCGGCATCAAGGAAGTCATGAAGATGTACGCGGCCTCGCCCGCGGTCTCCGTGGAGCGCTACCGGCTGACGCGCGAGGTGCCCACGCTGCGGGAGCGCGAGATCGCCTCGGTGGCGCGCTACGAGCGCCTCTTCACGCGCTACCTCCTGGGCCACTTCGACGAGCACGCGCACCACGACGGCAACGACGACCCGCTGCTCGCGGAGGTCGCGGCCTCGGCCGTCGTCACGGCCCACAACCACGTGCTGCGGCGCTGGCTGCGGGCCGGCGGCCAGGGCGACGTGGAGGCCCAGCTCGACCACGCCTTCGGGATCGTGCGGCGGACCTTCGGCACGGGCATCGGCGCCGGGCGGGACGCGGCGCCCTCCGGGGCCCCCGCGACGGTCTCCGACCGCGGTGAGGTCCTGGTGACGGTGGCCCGCACGGACGCGCCCCTGGACGAGATCATGCGCACCATCGAGAAGGCCCTGCGCACCCGCCCCTGACCCGGCGAGCACCCCGCCTCCCCCACCCGCCCACCCGCCCCGTCCGAGGGCCGGTGGGCGGAGGCGTATCCGCGTCCGGGGCCGCGCACGGCGGAGGCGTCCCCGTGCCCACCCCCTCGCGCACCCCCTCTGACCTGCGATGATCGATCATCGCTCAGATGAACCCGGGCGATGACAACTGAGAGAAATTGTTGGCACTGAGTGTCTTGCCGACTGGCACGCGGTGTCATACGTTGATGTTGTCCGGGCGGCCGGCGCACGGACACCACCCGAGCGCCGGCTGTCCCCGCAAGCCTCGGCGAGCGCGCCCGGACGCCTGCGTCACAGGCACCTCACGCGCCCCACCACGGCGCCGCCACAGCACCACCTCCGCCGAACCGACGGCACCCCTTCCCGTACTCCCCGACGCGTACGCGAACCCTTCCAGCACCACCCCGACGTACCCCTCAGAGCGCCCCGCCAGGGGCGCCCTTCGCCGGAGGCAACCCATGCAGGAAATCCTGGACGCGATCCAGTCCCCGGACACCTCGGCCGCCGACTTCGCCGCGCTGCCGCTGCCCGAGTCCTACCGCGCGGTGACCGTGCACAAGGACGAGACGGAGATGTTCGCGGGGCTCGCCACGCGCGACAAGGACCCCCGCAAGTCCCTGCACCTGGACGAGGTGCCGGTGCCCGAACTCGGCCCGGGCGAGGCCCTGGTGGCCGTGATGGCGTCGAGCGTGAACTACAACTCCGTGTGGACCTCGATCTTCGAACCGCTGTCGACCTTCGGGTTCCTGGAGCGGTACGGCAAGGTCAGCGAACTGACGAAGCGCCACGACCTGCCGTACCACATCATCGGCTCCGACCTGGCCGGCGTGGTCCTGCGCACCGGCCCCGGCGTCAACGCCTGGAAGCCCGGCGACGAGGTCGTCGCGCACTGCCTGTCCGTGGAGCTGGAGTCCAGCGACGGGCACAACGACACCATGCTCGACCCGGAGCAGCGCATCTGGGGCTTCGAGACCAACTTCGGCGGCCTCGCCGAGATCGCCCTGGTCAAGTCCAACCAGCTCATGCCCAAGCCGGACCACCTGAGCTGGGAGGAGGCCGCCGCGCCCGGCCTGGTCAACTCCACCGCCTACCGGCAGCTCGTCTCCCGCAACGGCGCCGCCATGAAGCAGGGCGACAACGTCCTGATCTGGGGCGCGAGCGGCGGACTCGGGTCGTACGCCACGCAGTTCGCGCTGGCGGGCGGCGCCAACCCCGTCTGCGTGGTGAGCAGCCCCCAGAAGGCCGAGATCTGCCGCGCCATGGGCGCCGAGGCGATCATCGACCGCAACGCCGAGGGCTACAGGTTCTGGAAGGACGAGCGCACCCAGGACCCCAAGGAGTGGAAGCGCTTCGGCAAGCGCATCCGCGAGCTCACCGGCGGCGAGGACATCGACATCGTCTTCGAGCACCCGGGCCGCGAGACCTTCGGCGCGTCCGTGTACGTCACCCGCAAGGGCGGCACCATCACCACCTGCGCCTCGACCTCGGGCTATATGCACGAGTACGACAACCGGTACCTGTGGATGTCCCTGAAGCGCATCATCGGCTCCCACTTCGCCAACTACCGCGAGGCGTGGGAGGCCAACCGGCTCATCGCCAAGGGCAAGATCCACCCGACCCTGTCGAAGGTGTACTCCCTGGAGGACACCGGGCAGGCCGCCTACGACGTGCACCGCAACCTGCACCAGGGGAAGGTCGGCGTCCTCGCGCTCGCGCCCTCGGAGGGGCTCGGCGTGCGCGACCCCGAGACCCGCGCGAAGCACATCGACGCCATCAACCGCTTCCGGAACGTGTGAGGACGCGCACGCCCTCGCGGCCCCCGAGGACACCGGGAGCCCCGCGCACACCGAGAACACCAAGGACTCCGAGGTTACGTACATGACGGAACGTCAGAAGGACCGGCCGTGGCTGATGCGCACCTACGCCGGTCACTCCACGGCCGAGGCGTCGAACGAGCTCTACCGGCGCAACCTCGCCAAGGGCCAGACGGGCCTCTCGGTCGCCTTCGACCTGCCGACGCAGACCGGCTACGACCCGGACCACATCCTCGCGCGCGGGGAGGTGGGCCGGGTCGGGGTCCCCGTCTCCCACCTGGGTGACATGCGGCGGCTCTTCCAGGACATCCCCCTGGAGCAGATGAACACCTCCATGACGATCAACGCGACGGCCATGTGGCTGCTCGCCCTGTACCAGGTCGTCGCCGAGGAGCAGGGCGCCGACATCACCAAGCTCCAGGGCACGACGCAGAACGACATCGTCAAGGAGTACCTGTCCCGCGGCACCCACGTGTTCCCGCCCGGGCCGAGCCTGCGGCTGACCACCGACATGATCACGTACACGGTGGCGCACATCCCGAAGTGGAACCCGATCAACATCTGCAGCTACCACCTGCAGGAGGCCGGGGCCACGCCGGTGCAGGAGATCGCGTACGCGATGAGCACGGCGATCGCGGTGCTCGACGCCGTGCGCGCCTCCGGGCAGGTGCCCGAGGAGACGTTCGGTGACGTGGTGGCGCGCATCTCGTTCTTCGTGAACGCCGGCGTCCGGTTCATCGAGGAGATGTGCAAGATGCGGGCGTTCGGCCGCATCTGGGACCGCGTCACGCGCGAGCGCTACGGCGTCACGAACCCCAAGCAGCGCCGCTTCCGCTACGGCGTGCAGGTCAACTCGCTCGGCCTGACCGAGGCGCAGCCGGAGAACAACGTCCAGCGCATCGTCCTGGAGATGCTCGCCGTCACGCTGTCGAAGGACGCCCGCGCGCGTGCCGTGCAGCTCCCGGCCTGGAACGAGGCCCTCGGCCTGCCCCGGCCCTGGGACCAGCAGTGGTCGCTCCGCATCCAGCAGGTCCTCGCCCACGAGTCGGACCTGCTGGAGTACGAGGACATCTTCGCGGGCTCGCACGTCGTCGAGGCCAAGGTGGACTCGCTCGTCGAGGCGTCCCTCGCGGAGATGGACCGCATCGAGCAGATGGGCGGCGCGATGGCCGCCGTGGAGTCCGGGTACCTCAAGTCGCAGCTCGTCTCCTCGCACGCGGAGCGGCGCGCGCGGATCGAGGCCGGCGAGGAGAAGATCGTGGGTGTGAACGTCTTCGAGGCGACGGAGCCCAGTCCGCTCACCGCCGACCTGGACACGGCGATCATGACGGTCGACCCGGCGGTCGAGGCGCGCGTGGTGGCGGCGGTGCGCGAGTGGCGCACCACGCGCCAGGAGTCCTCCGACCGGCAGGGCGGCGGCGACCCGTTCCACTTCCCGACGGTCCGGCAGACCCTCGACCGGCTCAAGGAGGTCGCCGCCGGCACCGGCAACCTGATGGAGGCCACCCTGGAGTGCGCCCGCGCCGGTGTGACGACCGGCGAGTGGGCGGGGGCCCTGCGGGAGGTCTTCGGCGAGTTCCGGGCGCCCACGGGCGTCTCCGGGGCGCCGGTGGCCGTCACCGCCGAGGCGGGCACGCCGCTCGCCCTGGTGCGCGAGAAGGTCGAGAAGACGGCCGCCGACCTCGGCACCGGCAAGCTCCGCTTCCTGGTCGGCAAGCCAGGCCTCGACGGGCACTCCAACGGCGCCGAGCAGATCGCCGTGCGCGCCCGGGACGCCGGCTTCGAGGTGGTCTACCAGGGCATCCGGCTCACCCCGGAGCAGATCGTGGACGCCGCGCTCGCGGAGGACGTGCACGCGGTGGGCCTGTCGATCCTCTCCGGCTCGCACGCGCAGCTCGTGCCGGACGTCCTGACCAGGCTGCGCTCCGCCGGGGCGAACGACATCCCCGTCATCGCCGGCGGCATCATTCCCAGCAGCGACGCCGAGGACCTGAAGGCGGCGGGTGTGGCCGCCGTGTTCACCCCCAAGGACTTCGGCATCACGGAGATCATCGGCCGTATCGTCGACGAGATCCGCACAGCGAACCACCTCGACCCCCTGGAGGTCCCCGCATGACCCAGCAGCCCCCGGCTGTGGACCGGCTCCGCCCGCGCCGCTCGTGCCTCGCGGTCCCCGGCTCCAACCCCCGCTTCCTGGAGAAGGCCCAGGGCCTGGCCGCCGACCAGGTCTTCCTCGACCTGGAGGACGCGTGCGCGCCGCTCGCCAAGCCGGAGGCGCGGCACACCATCGTCAAGTTCCTCAACGAGGGCGACTGGACCGGCAAGACGCGGGTCGTCCGCGTCAACGACTGGACGACGGAGTGGACGTACCGCGACGTCGTGACCGTCGTCGAGGGCGCGGGCCCGAACCTCGACTGCATCATGCTGCCCAAGGTCCAGGACGCCCAGCAGGTGGTCGCCCTCGACCTGCTGCTCACGCAGATCGAGAAGACCATGGGGTTCGAGGTCGGCCGCATCGGCATCGAGGCGCAGATCGAGAACGCCAAGGGCCTGGTCAACGTGGACGAGATCGCGGGCGCCTCGTCACGTCTTGAAACGATCATCTTCGGCCCGGCCGACTTCATGGCATCGATCAACATGAAGTCGCTCGTCGTGGGCATGCAGCCGCCCGGCTACCCGGCGGACGCGTACCACTACATCTTGATGCGCATCCTGATGGCCGCCCGTACGCACGACCTCCAGGCGATCGACGGCCCCTTCCTCCAGATCAAGAACGTCGACGGCTACCGCGAGGTGGCGCAGCGCGCCGCCGCGCTCGGCTTCGACGGCAAGTGGGTGCTTCACCCCGGGCAGGTGGAGGCCGCCAACGAGGTGTTCTCGCCCTCCCAGGAGGACTACGACCACGCCGAGCTGATCCTGGACGCGTACGCGTACTACACGTCCGAGGCGGGCGGCAAGAAGGGCTCCGCGATGCTCGGCGACGAGATGATCGACGAGGCGAGCCGGAAGATGGCGCTGGTCATCGCGGGCAAGGGCCGCGCGGCGGGCATGCGGCGCACCTCCACCTTCGAAGCCCCGGAGGCCTGAGACCATGCAGTTCGGCCGCACCTACGAGGAGTTCGAAGTCGGCGCCGTCTACAAGCACTGGCCCGGCAAGACGGTCACCGAGTACGACGACCACCTGTTCTGCCTGCTGACCATGAACCACCACCCGCTGCACCTGGACAGCAACTACGCCGAGAACACGACGGACTTCGGCAAGAACGTTGTCGTGGGCAACTACATCTACTCGCTGCTGCTCGGCATGTCCGTCCCCGACGTGTCCGGCAAGGCGATCGCGAACCTGGAGATCGAGTCGCTGCGGCACGTGGCGCCGACCTTCCACGGGGACACGATCTACGGCGAGACGACGGTCCTCGACAAGACGCCCTCCAAGTCCAAGAGCGACCGCGGGATCGTCCACGTGGAGACCAGGGGCTACAAGCAGGACGGCACGCTGGTGTGCTTGTTCCGCCGCAAGGTGATGGTGCCCACCCAGACGTACATCAAGGCGCGCGGCGGCGAGCAGCCCGGCCGCCCGGAACTCGAGCAGCAGGAGAAGCAGCCATGAGCCGACTCGCCCAGACCCACGGGCTCACCGACGTGCAGCGGGAAATCCTGGCAACGGTCCGTGACTTCGTCGACAAAGAGATCATTCCGGTGGCGACGGAGCTCGAGCACCGCGACGAGTACCCGCAGCGGATCGTGGACGGGCTCAAGGACTTGGGCCTGTTCGGCCTGATGATCCCCGAGGAGTACGGCGGTCTGGGCGAGTCGCTGCTGACGTACGCGCTGTGCGTGGAGGAGATAGCGCGCGGCTGGATGTCGGTCTCCGGCATCATCAACACCCACTTCATCGTGGCGTACATGCTCAAGCAGCACGGCACGCAGGAGCAGAAGGAGTACTTCCTGCCGCGGATGGCGCTCGGTGAGGTGCGGGGCGCGTTCTCGATGTCGGAGCCGGGGCTCGGCTCGGACGTGGCGGCGATCACGTCGAAGGCGGTCAGGGACGGCGACGAGTACGTCCTGAGCGGCCAGAAGATGTGGCTGACCAACGGCGGTACGTCAACGCTGGTGGCCGTCCTCGTCAGAAGTGACGAAGGACACTCCGCCGAGGGGACGGGTGCCGCCCCGCACAAGTCGATGACCACCTTCCTGGTGGAGAAGGAGCCGGGCTTCGGCGAGGTCCGCCCCGGCCTCACCATCCCCGGGAAGATCGACAAGATGGGGTACAAGGGGGTCGACACCACCGAGCTGATCATGGATGGCCTGCGGATTCCGGCCAATCGCGTCCTCGGCGGGGCCACCGGCCGAGGGTTTTACCAAATGATGGACGGGGTCGAGGTCGGCCGCGTGAACGTGGCGGCGCGTGGCTGCGGCGTCGCTCAGCGTGCCTTCGAGCTGGGGGTCTCGTATGCCCAGCAACGGCACACTTTCGGCAAGCCCATCGCCCAGCACCAGGCGATTCAGTTCAAGCTCGCCGAGATGGCTACCAAGGTCGAGGCCGCCCATGCCATGATGGTGAACGCGGCACGCAAAAAGGACTCCGGGGAGCGAAACGACCTGGAAGCCGGGATGGCGAAGTACCTGGCGTCCGAGTACTGCAAGGAAGTCGTGGAGGACGCGTTCAGGATCCACGGTGGCTACGGCTTCTCGAAGGAGTACGAGATCGAGCGCCTCTACCGCGAGGCACCGATGCTCCTGATCGGTGAAGGTACCGCCGAGATCCAGAAAATGATCATTGGCCGACGACTCCTCGAAGAGTATCGATTCCAGGGCTGAATGTCCGGCTTGGGGTGGTTTCTTCGAGACCCCATCGAGAAGAAGATCACACCCTGTCAGCACGCAGCGGCGGCCGACTCGGCTTCCTGGCTTGCCCAGTTGTGGCTCGCAACCGATACGATCCCGGGAAAGCCGCCGTCCCCCCGTATGCAGTGCGGCATCATCCGCTACGAAGGTCATCCATGCCCCACAGCCAAACCTCTGCACCTCGCGACAGCCTGGCCGGCGTACGCCTCGCGCGCGGAGCATCGCCGTGGCTCCTGCCGACCGTCGCCACCGCGGCACTCAGCCTGGCCCGCGCGCGCCGGTCCAAGGGTGCTGCCGCCCTCGCCGTACCGACCACCGCTCTCGCTGCGGGCATGCTGTGGTTCTTCCGCGACCCCGAGCGCGAGATCACCAGCGGCAGGGTGATCTCGCCGGCCGACGGTGTCGTCCAGAGCATCATGCCCTGGAAGGACGGGCGCACTCGCGTCGCCATCTTCATGAGCCCCCTCAACGTCCACGTCAACCGCGCGCCGCTGGCCGGCACGGTGACGTCGGTCGAGCACATCCCGGGCGGTTTCGTCCCGGCGTTCAACAAGGAGAGCGAGAACAACGAGCGCGTCGTCTGGCACTTCGACACGGAGCTCGGCGACATCGAGATGATCCAGATCGCGGGCGCGGTCGCCCGGCGCATCGTCCCGTACCTGCCGCAGGGCACGAAGGTCGAGCAGGGCGAGCGGATCGGCCTGATCCGCTTCGGCTCGCGCGTCGACCTGTACCTGCCCGAGGGCGTCGAGGTGGATGTCGAGGTCGGCCAGAAGACCGTGGCTGGGGTGACTCGCATTGACCGTGACTGATCCCGAGGCCCAGGCGGGCTGGGTGCCCGAGGCCGTCGACACCGCGGTGGACGACGCCGACGAGGAGATGCCGCTCTCGCTGCGCCTCTCGATAGCGGACACCCTCACGCTCGGCAACGCCACCTGCGGGTTCATGGCGGTGTACTTCACCACCACCGGCATCCTCATCCCGCACCTCACGGGCAGTGACCAGTCCGGCATGGCCCGGCACAGCGCGGCCACGGCGGTGATCCTCATGCTGTGCGCGGCGGTCTTCGACCTGTTCGACGGCCTCGTCGCGCGCAAGCTGCGCTCGTCGCCGATGGGCGCCGAGCTGGACAACCTCTCGGACCTGATCAGCTTCGGGCTCGCGCCCGCGTACTTCGTGCTCGTCTACGGCATGGTCGCCGACGACGCGCACCAGCGGGTCGCGGCGGTGGGCGCGATCGTGGTCCTGCTCGCGGTGGTGCTCCGCCTCGCCAGATTCTCCTGTGTCACGCTGCGTGACGGGGTGTTCCAGGGGATGCCCTCGCCCTTCGGGGCGCTGACGGTGGTCTCCATCGTGCTCCTGGAGCTGCCCTTCGAGGCCACGCTCCTCGCGATCATCGGTACGGCGTGGCTCATGGTGAGCCGCGTGGAGTACCCGAAGCCGCGCGGGCTCCTCGCCGTGGCCATGCTGGCGTGGATCGTCTCCGCGATGGGGCTGCTCGCGGCGTGGGCCTTCGACGCGCCGGGCGGACAGCTCCTGCTCCAGACCGGGTGCGCCCTCCAGCTCGTCCTGGGCGCGGTGATCCCCCTCTTCGCCACGGCCCGCAGGGTGAACAACTTCCGGGACAACCGCCGCGAGGCCCGGGCGGCCCAGCTCCCTTAAGGGCACCGTCCGGGCAGGCCCGGGCCTCCACGGCCCGTACCGACCCCCCGGACACCAGAACGGCAACAGTGAGCGCCGTGCACGTCCCGTGCACGGCGCTCACTGTTGTTCCACCACGCCTGGCCGAGAGCCGCTCCCGCCCGCCCGGGGGCGTGCGCTCACCGCGGCGTGCGGCGACGCGTGGTTCAGAACGGCATGCGGCCCCGGGCGCGGCGCCCGGCGGAGCCGCTGTGGCTCACGGCCTTGGAGCTGCTGCGGAAGGGCTTGCTGAAGATCCGGCCCAGGATGCCGGGGGCCTTGCCTCCGGCGCGTGAACCTACTCCGAGGGTGCGCTGGGTGCCGCGTTCGGGATGCCTGGACAGCCGGGGGACGAGGAAGGCCAGGAGGGCCAGGACGACGCAGACGGCGACGATGCCGACAACTACCATGGGGGGCTCCCTGGGGGTGAGGTGTGTCTGCCGCTTGCCCCGTCAGCCCGTGCTCATGCGCCCTGAGGCGGGCGTTCGGCCGGAGCCGGGGCGGGCACCCGCAGTCCATGGCCAACGACGCATGCCGCATCCGGCTGGTGCAGACGGTGCTCGACAGCACCGACGCCCGCAAGCTCGCCGAGTTCTACCGGTCTCTGCTGGGGCTCGACTACGCGGAAGGGGACGAGCCGCCTCCGGCCGGTCAGCCCGACGAGCGCGGCAGGGACTGGCTCGTCCTGCGCACCCCCGGCGGCGGACCGCAGCTCGCCTTCCAGCAGGTGGAGCACCTGCGCGCACCGGACTGGCCCGACGGCCCGGTCCCCCAGCAGATGCACCTCGACCTGAGCGTCGCCTCGCTGGAGGAACTGCGGAACCAGCACGAGCGCGTGCTCACCCTCGGCGGCAGCCTGCTCAGCAACCGGGACCGGCCGGACGCCGACGACGAGGAGCGCTTCCGCGTCTACCGGGACCCCGAGGGGCACCCGTTCTGCGTCTTCGTCGCGGAAGCGGAGCGGAACGCCTAGGCCGCCGCAGCCTGCGGGCCGGGCCGAACGTCCGGCCGCTGCTGCCGCGTACGGCGTACGGCGCTCGGCGTGCGGCGTACGGCGCTCGGCGTGCGGCGCCCGGCGTGCGGCGCCCGGCTACGGCGCTCGATGTCCGCGGCTCAGAAGGCCTCCCGGAACTTCTCCCTCCAGGTCAGGGGCGGCCCCTCCGTCTCCTCCTGCGTGTGCACGAGCCGAGCAGTGGTCACCCGTATATGGCATTCACGGCGCCGCTGCCGGATCGACACCACCCACGCGCCGTCCCGTGTCAGGAAGGCCCTGCGGGCGGGCACGTCACCCGGCCTCGTGTGCTTGGCGATCACGGTGGGCGTGTACTCCAGAGCGAGCTGCTCGGCCACCGCGGCGGCCTGCTCCTCGTCCGGTCCGACACTCCGCGTGGCCGCCAGCCTCCACCGGTGCAGCCTCAGTTCCGAACCGTCGGCGTACTTGGTCTCCCGCGTGTCCTCTTCGACGAGGACGTACCAGGTGGTCATCAGGCAAGCCTAGGCAGGACGCGGGCTCGGCTCCGTGCCTTCGGCATCCGCCGGGTCAGGGCTTCTCGTACCGCTGCCGGCACGGCGAGCGCACACGACGCGGTCGCGCGCGCCTGTCTCAGGTCGTCGGGTCCCAGAGGCCGTCCGCCTCGCCGCGGGACAGGTGTGCGGCGTAGACGCCGACCTTCCAGGTGATGAGGGACCGGCACTCCTCCAGGGCCTGGGTCTGTGCGTCGACGCGCCGGCGGTGGGCGTCGAGGAGGCGCAGGCGTTCCGCCTCGTTGCCCGGTCCGCGGCGTACCAGGGCGGCGAAGTGCTTGAGGACGTCCTGGCCGGTCTCGATCTCTCCGGCAGGATGGCCGTGGTGACCGGGGGCTACTCCGGGCTCGGCCTGGAGACCACGGTGACGGTCGCCGCGGCGGCGCACGCGCCCTCGGCCGAGGACACGACGACCCCGGCCGCCGCCGGGCTCATCGGCGCGGCGGTGGCGGACTGGGTCGAGAAGTCCAACGGCCGCGTCGAAGCGCGCGTCTTCGGTCTGACGGCTCCCCTGGAGGCCGCGTCGAGGAGGTCGAGGCCCGCGTACGGGAGTGCGCCTGGTACGACTTCGAGGCCGGAACCCCTTGGTTCGAGCGCGTGGCCTGGGACATCGGCCTGGTCGCGGTCTGTTCCGAGGGCCGACGGCTGGCGGTGCTGGCCGCGACGGACACCGACTGAGTACGCCACCGAGTACACCACCGCTATGGCACCGCGTACGGCACCGAGTACGCCGCCGTGGGCTGCGGCTGCGGCCGTGAGCTGCGGCCCGGCGGAACGGGCCGCGCCCGCGCCGCCAGGCGGCTGTCGCTGCGTGGCACGCGGTGCCGCGGCTGTCAGGTCAAGAAGTCCCGCGCGATGTTCCCGGCCAGTTGCTCCAGGAGCGGGCCCGCCTCGGCGATGCAGCGGGCCGTGTCCGGCTCGATGTCCGTCAGGGCGTACGCGCGGCGGATGCCCGCCGTGCCGAGGGCGGACGGGGGCAGCGCCAGGCGGCCGCAGACGGCGATGACCTCGATGCCGGCCGTGCGGGCCGCGCGGGCCACCCCGGCGGGCGCCTTGCCGTGCAGGGTCTGCTCGTCCAGCGAGCCCTCGCCGGTGATGACGAGCTGTGCCCCGGCCAGCGCGGGCCCGAAGCCGAGGACGTCCAGCATCACCTCGATGCCGGGCCGGAAGGACGCGCCGAGGCCGACGAGGGCGCCGTAGCCGATGCCGCCCGCGGCCCCCGCCCCCGGCGCCTCGGCGTACTCCAGGGCGCGCGGCCCCGCGGTTTCGGCCAGCACCTGGGCGTAGTGGGCGAGCGCGGCGTCCAGCGCCGCCACGTCCTCGGCAGAGGCGCCCTTCTGCGGGCCGTACACCGCAGGTGCGCCCTTGGGGCCGGTCAGCGGGTTGTCGACGTCGCTGGCCAGGACGGTCTCGGCCTCGGCGAGGCGCGGGTCGAGCCCCGACAGGTCCGCCGACGCCAGGTCGCGCAGCGGGCCGCCGCCGGGCGCCAGGGGCTTTCCGGCCGCGTCCAGGAACCGGCCGCCGAGCGCGGCCAGCATCCCCGCGCCCCCGTCCGTGGTGGCGCTGCCGCCCACGCCGAGGACGAGGGTGCGCGCGCCCGCGTCCAGGGCGGCGCGGATCAGCTCGCCGGTGCCGTACGTCGTCGCGGTGAGCGGCGCGAACACCCCATCGGGCAGGCGTTGCAGCCCCGAGGCCTCCGCCATCTCCACGACCGCGGTGCCCTCGCGCAGCGCGTAGGCCGCCGCGACCTCGGTGCCGAGCGGCCCGGTCACCCGTACCTCGCGGCGCTCGAACCCGGCCGCCACGGCCGCGTCGACCGTGCCGTCGCCGCCGTCCGCCACGGGCAGCGCCCGCACCGGCAGGTCCGGCACGACCCCGCGCAGGCCCGCCGACACGCGCTCGGCGACCGCCACGGCCGTGAGCGACCCCTTGAACTTGTCCGCGGCGATCAGTACGTGTCCGCGGCCCCCACCGCCCCCGCCGTGCTCCGCCTCGCGGCCCTCCTCGTGCGCTGACGTCACTGCAGCGTCCGCCACCTTGCACATCCCTTGCTTCCGGCCTTGCTCGCGTCAAGGCAGTCGCGCCGCAGCGACCATAACCGCAGGAGGGGCCCGCTGCCCAGGGGCACCGGAGCCGCGCCCGCCGCGCCGCGGAGGGCGTGCCTGCCGCCCCGGCGCGGGTAGACCGGACCCATGACGCAGACGGCACAGGGGACGGCGCTCGCGGACCGCGTGCTCGGCGGGTGGCTCGGCCGGGTCGCGGGCAACATGCTCGGCAAGCCCGTCGAGCGGGGCGATTACTGGACCCGCGAGCGCATCGACCGCTACCTGCGGCTGACCGACGCGCTGCCGCTCACCGACTACCTGCCCCCTCCCCCGCCCGACACCACCGGCTTCGAGCTGCGCCCCGAGTGGCGCTCCTGCGTGCGCGGGCGGATCCACGGGAGCTGCCGCGACGACGACGTGGACTACACGATCCTCGGCCTCGACCTCTTGCGGACGCATGGCTTCCGCTTCACTACGGAGCAGGTGGGCGAGGCGTGGCTGCACCGGCTGCCGTACCGGCAGACGTTCACGGCGGAGCGCGCGGCGTACCGCAACCTGGTGAACGGCCTCAGGCCGCCGCTGACGGCGACGTACGACAACCCGTACCAGGAGTGGATCGGCGCGCTGATCCGTGCCGACGTCTACGGCTGGACCTGTCCCGGTGCCCCGCGCCGGGCCGCGGCGCTGGCCCGGCGCGACGCCGCGCTCTCGCACACCGGCAACGGCGCCTACGCGGCGATGTGGGCGGCGGCCCTGATCGCGGCCGCGTTCACGGCCGCCACCCCGCGCGAGGCCGTGGACCGGGCGCTCGGCGTGATCCCGGCGGGCTGCCGCGTGGCGCGGGCGGTGCGCCGCGTGGCGGCCCTGCACGAGGCGCGGCTGAGCTGGGAGGAGACGCTCGACGCCGTGGAGCAGGAGACGGCCGGGCTCGGCTGGATCCACGCGGTGCCGAACGCCGCTGTGCTCACCGCCGGGCTCCTGTACGGCGACGGGGACTTCACCCGCACCCTCGCGCTGACGGTCCGCGGCGGCCTGGACACGGACTCGAACGGCGCGACGGCCGGGTCGTTCGCGGGCGTGCGGTGCGGGGCCGCGGGCATCCCGGCGCGGTGGCGCGACCCGCTGGAGGACACGGTCCGCAGCGCGGTGTTCGGCTACGACGGGGCCCGGATCAGCGAACTGGCGGCCTGGACGACGGAATTGGCCGGCAGGTCCGGCGAGGCGCCGGGCGAGGCGTCGGGCGAGGTGTCCGACGAGGTCTCCCCCGGGGCGGACGGCTGACCGGTGTGCGCCGTCCGGGCCCGTGCGCACCCTCCGCGCGCACCGGACGCCCCCGGCCCGGGCCGGCCGCCGGGGCTACCCTTCCCCCCGTGACGACACTCGACTACGCCGCCTACATCGCGAGCCTGCCCCGCGTGCTCGCCGGAGCCGCCGCCCTCATCCGGGACACCTCGGGGCGGATCCTCATCGTCGAGCCGAACTACCGCGACACGTGGACCCTTCCGGGCGGGGGTGTCGAGTCCGCCGACGGCGAGTCGCCGCGGCAGGGCGCGCGCCGCGAGACCGCCGAGGAGGTCGGCCTCGACATCGAGCCCGGCGGGCTGCTGGTGGTCGACTGGGTGCCGGGCACGGACGAGCGGCCGCCGCTGGTGGCGTTCCTGTACGACGGCGGGGTGCTGCCCGACGAGCGGTTCGCGGCGATCCGGCTCCAGGAGGAGGAGCTGCTGTCGTGGCGCCTGGTGGAGCGCGCGGAGCTGCCGTCGTACCTGTCGGCGCCGCTCGCGCGCCGGGTGACCGCCGCGCTCGGCGTCCTCGACGGGGGCGGCGGCGCCGTGGAGCTGGAGGACGGCCGCCCCGCGCGCTGAGCCCCCCCCGCTCGGCGCGTGGCCGCCCGCTGAAGCCGCCGGGCCCGCTAGAACAGCGCGGCGCCGCGCTCGAAGTCCAGCAGCCGCCGCTTGCGGTCGAGCCCGCCGCCGTAGCCGGTCAGGCCGCCGCCCGTGCCGATGACGCGGTGGCAGGGCACGATGACGCTGATGGGGTTCTTGCCGTTGGCGAGGCCGACGGCACGCGAGGCGGCGGGCTTGCCCAGGGCCGCGGCCAGCTCCCCGTACGTACGGGTGTGCCCGTAGGGGATGTCCAGGAGCTGCTCCCAGACGGAGCGCTGGAAGGGCGTGCCGTCCAGGCGCAGGGGCAGGTCGAACTCCTTGAGGTCGCCCGCGAAGTACGCGTCGAGCTGCTCGATCGCCTCGGCGAAGCCCTCCGGGTCCCGGTCCCCGAAGGTCTCCTCGGCGGGGCGGTGCCGCTGGCCGGTCATGTAGACGCCACTGAGGGTGCCGTCGGTGGCGACGAGCGTGAGCGGCTCGTAAGGGCTGTCGATGACGGTGTGGGTGCGGTGCATCAGGGTCCCTGGGGTCCTTGGTCCTTGGTGGTCGGGTCCGGGTCGGGTCCGGATGAGGATGAGGGTGTGGTGAGGGTCTGCGGGCCGACCGGTCGTCCCGGTCGATGGTGTACGGGGCCGGTCGTGTCCGGGTGGAGGGCGCCGGGGTCGGCAGCGTACGGGGCGGCGTACCGGCTGCGGCGTACGGGGCGGCAGCGGATGCGGGGCGCGCCCGTGGCCGGGCGGCCGGTCAGCCGGGGATGCGGTTGACGGGGTGGTCGTCCGTCGCCCACAGGTACTGCACGGCGTACGCGCGCCACGGGCGCCAGGCCGCGGCGCGGGCGGTGAGCGCGGCGGGCGTGTGCGGCAGCCCGAGCGCCTGGGCCGCGCGCCGGATGCCGAGGTCGGAGGGCAGGAAGGCGTCCGGGTCGCCGAGCGCGCGCATCGCGATGATCTCCGTCGTCCACGGCCCGAAGCCGGGCAGCGCGGCGAGCTGGGCGCGGGCCTGCTCCCAGTCGTTCTCGACGCCGAGCCGGAGCGTGCCGTCGGCGAGGTGGCGCACGAGGGTGGTCAGGGTGGTGCGGCGGCTGCGCGGGAGCGCGAGGGCCTCCGGGTCGAGCGCCGCGAGCGCCCCGGGCGCCGGGAACAGATGGGTGAGGCCGCCCTCGGGGTCGTCGACCGGCTCGCCGTACGCGGTGACCAGGCGCGCGGCGTGGGTGCGCGCGGCGGCCGTGGAGACCTGCTGCCCGAGCACCGCGCGGACGGCGAACTCGGCCTCGTCCACGGTGCGCGGCACGCGCCGCCCCGGCGCCTTGTCGACGAGCGGCGCGAGCAGCGGGTCGGCGCGGAGCTGGCCGTCCACGGCGACCGGGTCGGCGTCCAGGTCGAGGAGCCTGCGGCAGCGGCTGATGGCGTGGGTGAGGTCGCGCGGGTCGGTGAGGGTGAGGCGGCAGCCGATGTGGTCGGGGTGCGGGGTGAGCGCCACGATGCCGTGGCCGTACGGCAGGCGGAGCGTCCGGCGGAGAGAGCCGCCGCGCCACTCCTCCACCCCCGGTACGGCGGTGGCGATGAGGTGGCCGAAGAGGTTGTCGGGGTTGAGCGGGGCCCGGAACGGCAGCCGCAGCGAGAACGTGCCGTTGGCGGCGGGGGCCGGTGCGCCCCGGCCCCGGCGGGCGGCGCGGGCGCGCAGCTCCCCCGGCGCGAGCGCGAAGACCTCGCGGACCGTGTCGTTGAACGTGCGGATGGAGGCGAAGCCCGCGGCGAAGGCGATCTCCGCCATGGGCAGGGTGGTCGTCTCGATGAGGAGCCGCGCGGTCTGGGCCCGCTGGGCGCGGGCGAGCGCGAGCGGCCCGGCGCCGAGCTCGGCGAGCAACTGGCGCTCGACCTGCCGGGTGCTGTAGCCGAGGCGGGCCGCGAGTCCGGGCACGCCCTCGCGGTCGACGACGCCGTCGCCGATGAGGCGCATGGCGCGGGCGACCAGGTCGGCGCGCTGGTTCCACTCGGGCGAGCCGGGGCTGCTGTCGGGGCGGCACCGCTTGCAGGCGCGGAAACCGGCCTGCTGGCAGGCGGCGGCGCTCGGGTAGAACGTCATGTTCTGCGGCTTGGGCGGGACGACGGGGCAGCTCGGGCGGCAGTAGATGCGCGTGGTCAGCACGGCGGTGAAGAACCAGCCGTCGAACCGGTCGTCCTTGGACTGCACGGCGCGCACGCAGCGCTCGAAGTCGCTGTGCATCCCCGCGGGCGCGGCGGTCCCGGAGGCCGGGCGCGGCGCCCGCCGGGCCCCGTTCCTCCCGGCCGCCCGGGGCCCCGGCCCCGGCTCCCGCGGAGCGGTGGTCGGCTCGGGCGCCGGGGACGGCACCAGGGCGGTGGTTCCCGCGGGGGTGGCGGGCGGCGCGGTGGCCGGAGTCGGCTCGAAGGGGGTGGGCGTCAGGGCGGGCATGGCACAAGCATCCGGGATCGGCGGGCCCCGGGCTGGCGGGAATCCGACATCAGCCTTCGGCTGCCAGGGCCCGCTCGAACGCCCGGTACGCCGCGTCGTCGAAGAGGACGAAGCGCACCTCCT
This sequence comes from Streptomyces sp. CC224B, assembly GCF_030010595.1. Taxonomy (NCBI): domain Bacteria; kingdom Bacillati; phylum Actinomycetota; class Actinomycetes; order Kitasatosporales; family Streptomycetaceae; genus Streptomyces; species Streptomyces sp. CC224B. The sequence continues at coordinate 87,488 of NZ_JASCXL010000017.1, forward strand.
CCACCGCGGGGAGTGCCGCCGAGGCGTCCCGGACCGCGCGGACCGCGATCCGCGCCGCGTCCTCCACCGGCCAGCGGTACACCCCCGTCGAGATGGCCGGGAACGCGACCGTACGGGCGCCGAGTCCGGCGGCGACGCGCAGGGACTCGCGGTAGCAGGAGGCGAGGAGCGCGGAGCGGTCCTCGGTGGCGGACCAGACGGGTCCGACGGTGTGGACGACGTGCGCGGCGGCCAGCCGCCCGGCGGTCGTGGCCACCGCCTGGCCGGCGGGCAGCCCCTTGCCGTAGTGCCCGGCGCGCAGGCGGCGGCAGGCGTCGAGGATCTCCGGGCCGCCCCGGCGGTGGATGGCGCCGTCGACGCCGCCCCCGCCGAGCAGCGAGGAGTTGGCCGCGTTCACGAGGACGTCGGCGCGCTGGGCGGTGATGTCGCCCTGGACGAGGGTGACGCGGGCGGTCACCGTCTGCCCCCTTCCTGCCGCAGGCGCCGCCAGACGGCCTTCGCGGCGTTGTGCCCGGACATGCCGTGCACCCCGGGCCCCGGCGGGGTCGCGGAGGAGCAGAGGAACACGGCCGGGTGCCGGGTGTGGTACGGGAACGCGGTGAGCCGGGGCCGCAGCAGCAGTTGCAGGCCGCTGGCGGCGCCGCAGGCGATGTCGCCGCCGACGTAGTTGGCGTTGCGCGCGGCGAGCTGGGGCGGGCCCGCGGTGGCCCGGGCGAGGACGCGGTCGCGGAAGCCGGGCGCGAACCGCTCCACCTGCCGCTCGACGGCGTCCGTCAGATCGCCCCGCCAGCCGTTGGGGACGTGGCCGTACGCCCAGAAGACGTGCTTGCCCTCGGGGGCGCGGGTGGGGTCGGCGACGCTGGGCTGGACCGTGATGAGGAAGGGCACGTCCGGGGCGCGGCCCGCGCGCGCGACGGCGTGCAGCGCGGTGCCGATGTCCCGGCTGCCGGGACCGATCTGGACGGTGCCGGCCCGGCGGGGCGCCTCGGCGGTCCAGGGCACGGGCCCGTCCAGGGCGTAGTCGACCTTGAAGACGGCGGCGCCGTAGCGGTACGCGTCGTAGGAGTGGCCCAGTCCCGCGATGCGGGCGAGCGCGGCGGGCGAGGTGTCGAAGACGTAGGCGCGGGCGGGCGGCAGGTCGTCCAGGCGCCTGACCTCGTAGTCGGTGTGGACGCCGCCGCCGAGGTCCTTGAGGTACGCGGCGAGGGCGTCGGAGATGGCCTGGGAGCCGCCGCGCGCGACGGGCCAGCCGCGTGCGTGGGCGGCGAGCGCGAAGACGAGGCCCACGGCGCTCGTCGCGAAGCCGTTCAGGGGCGCGATGACGTGGGCGACGAGCCCGGCGAACAGCGCGCGCGCCCGGTCGTCGCGGAACCGCCGCGTCAGCCACGTGGACGGCGGCAGCCCCTGGAGCCCGAAGCGGGCCAGCAGCACCGGGTCGCGCGGCAGCGCGGTCGAGGGCAGCGCCATGAAGTCGCGCACCAGCGTGTCCCAGTGGGGCAGGAAGGGCTGGACGAGCCGGCGGTAGGTGCCCGCGTCGCGCGGGCCGAAGGAGGCCGCGGTCTGGGCCACGGAGCGGGCGAGCACGGCGGCGGTGCCGTCGGGGAAGGGGTGGGCCATGGGCAGCGGGGCGTGCAGCCACCGCAGGCCGTACCGCTCCAGGGGCAGCGCGCGGAACGCCGGGGAGTTGATGCCCAGGGGATGCGCGGCCGAGCAGGGGTCGTGCCGGAAGCCGGGCAGCGTGAGCTCCTCGGTGCGGGCGCCGCCGCCGACCGTGCCCTTGGCTTCGAAGAGGGCCACCGAGAAACCGCGGCGGGCCAGCTCGACGGCGGCGGTCAGACCGTTCGGTCCCGCCCCCACGACGACGGCATCGAGCATCGACGACACCTTCGGACTCCTTCGTCAGCCGGCGGCCAGTGCCGCACAGGATATGCCGGGGCACCGACAGCACCGAGGCCGCGGGACGTACGCCCGGGGCGGGCGGTCCCGCGGCTCAGGCGCCTTCGGCCAGCGCCTGGGCCACCCGGCGGGCCGTGGCCTCGTCCCGCGCCGCGGTGAACGGCAGGGCGTTGCCCCCGGTCAGGGCGAAGGGCACGCCGTCGCGCGTGAGGTGGGCGCCGCCCGCCTCCTCCACCAGGAGCAGGCCCGCCGCGTGGTCCCAGGCCAGCTCCCAGGTGAACGCGATGGCGTCCAGCTCGCCCCGGGCCACCGCCAGGTACTCCAGGCCTGCCGAGCCGCACGGCCGGGGGGCGAGGCCCTCGGCGTGCAGCCCGAGCAGGGAGCGCTTCTGGTCCTCCGTCGTGAAGTCCGGGTGGGAGGTGGCGACGGTGAGCGGACGGCCGGGCGCGGGGGCGCCCGCGCGCTCCAGTCGCGCGCCGTTCAGCGTCGCGCCCCTGCCGCGGACGGCCACCGCGAAGGTGTCGAGCGCGGGGGCGTACGTCCACGAGGCCAGCACCACGCCGTCCAGGGCGAGCGCGACCAGGGTGCAGAATCCGGGGTCCCCGTGCACGAACTGGCGTGTCCCGTCGACGGGATCGACGATCCACACCGGCGCGCCCCCGGCTATCGCGTCGTAGCTCGCCGGGTCGGCGTGCACCGCCTCCTCGCCGACGACGACGGAGCCGGGGAGCAGCGCGGTGAGCTCCCGGGTGAGGTGCTCCTCCGCGCGGCGGTCGGCGACGGTCACCAGGTCGTGCGGGCCGCTCTTCTGGACGACGTCGCCGTCGGCGAGCTGCCGGAACCGCGGAGTGATCTCCGCGGCCGCGGCCTCGCGGACGACGCGCTCCACGTCGGCGGCCTGGCGGGCGAGAAAGTCGTCGATGCTTTCCTTGATGTCCTGCGTTTCGATCATGCCTCCATGAGAGCACGCGGCACTGACATCCCGTGCGGGAGGGGTGAACAACGGGTGGAATCCGGATGAAATCCCCCGATGCCGCCCCGCGACCCCCGCGACCCCCGCGACCGTGGCGCCCCCGAGCCGACCCGGGCCCCGCCCGGGCCCCCCGCCCACGGCCCCGAATCCGCGCCCCGAGCGCACCGCGGCCGGAGAACCTCAGCGCCCCACCGCGTACCCCTGCATCCCCCGGGGATTCGCCGCCGCCGAGAGCACTCCGGTGCGCGGGTCGCGGGCCACCGCGCAGAGCCTGCCCTCCGACCAGGGCTCCCCCACGGTCACGTCGTGTCCGCGTGCGCGCAGCTCCGCGACGACGGCCGGGTCCGCGCGGGACTCGAGGGTGACGCTGCCGGGCCGCATGCCGCGCGGGTAGAAGGAGCCGGGGAACGCGTCGTTGTGCCAGTTCGGGGCGTCGACGGCGCCCTGGAGGTCGAGTCCGCCGCGGACCGGGGCGCGGAGTGCGGCGGCCAGGAAGAAGTGGAGCTGCCACTGGTCCTGCTGGTCGCCGCCCGGTGTGCCGAAGGCGAGGACCGGCACGCCGTCGCGGAGCGCGAGGGACGGGGTCAGCGTGGTGCGCGGGCGGCGGCCCGGGGTGAGCGTGTTGGGCAGCCCCTCCTCCAGCCAGGTCATCTGCAGGCGCGTCCCGAGGGGGAAGCCGAGCTCGGGCACCACGGGGTTGGCCTGGAGCCAGCCGCCGGACGGCGTGGCGGCGACCATGTTGCCCCAGCGGTCGACGACGTCCAGGTGGCAGGTGTCGCCCTGGGTGGCGCCGTTCCGGGCGACGGTCGGCTCTCCGGCGCCCGCGGCGGCACCGGTGCCCGCCAGGATGCCCTGCGCGTCGTACGCGGAGGCGCCGGAGGCCGCCTCCCGCGCGCGGGAGGCCAGCCGCGGCTCCCGGCCGCCCGGACGGCCGGGCCGCAGCTCGTAGGAGGCCTCGGCCCCGACGAGGGCCCGCCGCTCGGCGTTGTACGCGGCCGAGAGCAGCTCCTCCAGGGGCACGTCGGCGGCGTCGCCGTACCAGGCCTCCCGGTCCGCCATGGCGAGCTTGCAGCCCTCGACCAGGAGGTGCACATACGCCGCGGAGCCGTACGCGGGCAGGGTGTCCGGCAGCAGGGCGAGCTGCTGCAGGAACACCGGGCCCTGGCTCCAGGGCCCCGCCTTGCACAGCGTCCAGCCGCGCCAGTCGTACGTCACCGGGTCCTCGTACGTCGCCGACCAGTTGGCGAGGTCGGCGGCCGTGAGCGTGCCGGTGTGCCGCTCCCCGCTGGTGTCCAGGGTGGGGCGGGCGGCCTGGCGCACCAGGGCCTCGGCGACGAAGCCGGAGCGCCACACCGCGCGGGCGGCCTCGATCTGCTCGACCCGGTCGGCGCCGCCCGCCGCCTCGGCCTCGGCGAGCAGGCGCCGCCAGGTGGCGGCCAGGCGGGGGTTGCGGAACAGCTCGCCCGGGGCGGGCGGCGCGCCGCCCGGCAGGTACACCTCCGCCGACGACGTCCACTCCGTCTCGAACAGCTCCCGCACCGCCGCGACGGTCGCGCCGACGCGCTCCACGGGCGCGTGGCCGTCCTCGGCGTACCCGATGGCGTACTTCAGGACGTCGGCCGGGCGCAGGGTGCCGTGGTCCCGCAGGAGCAGCATCCAGGCGTCGAAGGCGCCGGGCACGGCGGCGGCCAGCGGGCCGGTGCCGGGCACCAGGGCGAGGCCGAGGCCGTCCCGGTAGTGCGCGACGGTGGCCCCGGCGGGGGCGACGCCCTGCCCGCACAGGACGCGCACCGGGCCGTCCGCGGGGGCGAGGAGGATCGGCACCTCGCCCGCGGGCCCGTTCAGGTGCGGCTCCACGACGTGCAGGACGAAGCCCGCGGCGACGGCGGCGTCGTAGGCGTTGCCGCCGCTCTCGAGGACGGCCATCGCGGACTGGGAGGCGAGCCAGTGCGTGGACGACACCATGCCGAAGGTGCCCTGGAGGGTGGGACGCGTCGTGAACATGCCCGCAGGCTAGCGGCGCCCCGGTCCGGGCCCTCCCGCCGGCGGCGGGATCAGTCCGTGGGTCTGGGCCAGCAGCACGGTGGCCACCCGGTCCCGGGTGCCGAGCTTGCGGTAGACGCTCTGGATGTGCTTCTGCACGGTGTGCACCGAGATGCCGAGGCGCCGCGCGATGACCGCGGCCGTCAGGGCGTCGCCGAGCAGACCCAGAACGGTCAGCTCCCGCGGCGTGAGGTCGCCGCCGGGCCGCGCGCCGTCGCCGGGGTGTGCACCACCGGGCCGTGCCCCGTCACCCGGCGCGCCGTCACCGGGCCGTGCCCCGTCACCGTGCGCGCTGTCGCCGGGCGGGCGCTCACCGGCCGTGCCGCCGCCTTCCGCGCCGGTCGCTCCGGCCGCGCCGGTCGTGCCGGTCCTGCGGCAGCGCTCAAGGAGTTCGGCCTGACGGTCGACGGCCGCGAGCAGGGGCTGGATGCGCCGCGCGTAGGCGAGGTGGGCCGCGGTGAAGGCGGGCCCGGAGCGGCAGATCAGGAAGGCGCGGAACGGCCGCGCGGCGTCCGTCAGCGGCAGGCCGAGGAGGTGGTCCGCGCCGAGCGCGGTCCGCAGCAGCTCCGCGGTCCGGCAGGTGCCCCACTCCCGGTCGCCGAGCACGTCCGCCGCGGTGCGCGGGATCCGGTCGCCGGTCGTCGCGTAGTGGGCCGCGAGGGGGCAGGCGCGGTGGAGGTGGCGGCGCACCGCTTCGACGTCCGCCCCGGTGGCGCCGTCCGCGCTCCAGAAACGCATGGCGCCTCCGGCGCACGCCGGCCCGTCCCGTCTGAGGAAGAGGAATTCACCGCCGCAGGCCTTCAGTAACTCGGTGACCACCGGGTCCCATAACCGCCGTGGATCCGGTTCCCGTAACGCCAGGACGGCCAGATCGAGCATGCGTTCATAGTGGTCCACGGATAAGGCAGCCATATCTGACACGGTCTCTCCCCAAAACTCCTCGTCGCACTTCTGCCACGTCCCCCGGATGTCGATACGCACATTTACCCATACCACTCGGCGCCGAAGTGGGCGAGTCTGGTTCCGCCGACCGCCGAACGAGGTGAGCGCACCGGTCCGCCCGGCGGGCAGTGCGCTCCGTACCAGCGAACAGACCCGTCCACCCGACCGCGCGTCCCGCCATGACGTGCGGTTACCGGCGGGCGGACAGCCTCCCATTTCCCCGGCGCGCGTCCTGGCGACCGGACAGGGGGAAAACTCGCAGTTTACGGCCTCCGACCCATGTCCGGGCGAGGCGACCGCCATTCACGTACGTCAACGCGGCGAACCGGTCAGGCAGCCGTCCGGCAACCGCCCCCGGACGGTCCCGATGGTTCGTCAATTACTCGCGAAGGGGAAAATCTCTTGCCTCTCGACCCCGCCGTCGACCGACCCGCCGCGCACAATGAACGCGGCGTCATCGCCGAGCATTACTACGCCCTTCAGAGCCTGCGCTCCATTGAGGACGCGCGCGCCGAGACCACCGCGGAACCGGTGACTCCGGAAGCTCTGCTCGTCGGGCTGTACCAGTCCGCCGAGATCGCCCTCTACAACCTCACCGACCTCCTCGACCGCGCCGAGGGCCACCTGCGGGCGATGGACGTCGAGCGCTGCGTCGCCGCCCTGCACTGGGTGCGCAGCTTCCACCGCGTCCTGGTGCGGCTCAGCGTCGCCGCCCTGCGTGTCAGCGGCACCCTGCGCCCCGACACGCCCCGCTGGGAGGTGGCGGCGACCCCCGCCTACGCCGAGTTCGAGCCGGCGCTGCGCCGCTTCGACCAGCAGCTCGCCGGCCTGGCCGCGCAGGGCCGCGTCGACGTCGACCGGATCATCGCCGAACGCGGCCTGGAAGACCCCTGGTTCAACGTGTTGCACTGCGTGCGCGTCGCCAACCACGACGCCCGCGTGTGGAGCGCCAATCTCGCCAAGTCCGCCCACCCCGCCCCGGGAGCCGACCCGGCTCGCCTGCTGGCGACCGAGCGGCTGCGGCACGCCGTGCACGAGCACCACCTGGCAGGCGACACCTACTTCACCCAGTTCCGCGCCCTGCACCAGATACCGGAACTGCTCGTACGCGAGATCAACGACCGCATCGAGGCGGCCATCCTCCACGCCCGCAAGGGCGACCTCGCCAGGGCCGTGGACATCCTGGACGGCGCCGCCGAGCTGTTCGACCCCGTCGAGGTGTGCCTGCCGCCGATCGTGGACAACCTCAGCACCCACGACTACCACCAGATCCGCGAGAACCTCGGCCTGACCAGCGGCAGCCACTCGGTCAGCATGCGCTTCCACCTCTTCACCGACCTGTTCGAGCAGTTCGGCCAGGAACTGGCCCGCCTGCGCGACGAAGGCTCCGCTGACCCGTTCCTGCCGCGCCTGGAGCGGCACGGCGTGGGCCTGCGCGTGTTCATCTTCGCCTGGCGCGACATGCACCTGCACCCGCCGCGCAACAACCTCGGGGGCATGGAGACCAAGTCCCTCACCGGCGCACCGGACGCCATCCGCACCGTGCGCAAGATGCGCGACAACGCCGCCCAGGCCGACCCGACGGCCCGCCCCGGCCACAGCGCCCACGTACCGCTGAGCGCCACCGGCAGCCCCCTCGCCGCCTACCTCGACGGACCCGAGTCCACCGACGGGATGCTGCTGGCCGCGACCGGCGCCTCCACCCAGTCCAACTTCCAGGACGTCCAGGAACGCAAGGAGTTCTTCTCCCAGCCCTGCCCCTTCAGCAAGCCGCAGCGCCGCGTCGTCTGACCGCGAGCGGCCCGCGTCCGGCACCCGTACGGCCCGCCGTCCGCGACCTCCCGAGGCCGCGGACGGCGGGCGCCCGTCCCGTGGCGCCCTGGGTTAGCGTGAGGGGACGTTTCGGGCAGGGGCAAGGGCCGCTGCGGACACACTGGAGGATGCGGTGCACGGCGAGTACAAGGTCCCCGGCGGCAAGCTCGTCGTGGTCGATCTGGACGTCGAGGACGGCGTCCTGCGCCACGTGCGGGTGGCCGGGGACTTCTTCCTCGAACCGGACGAGGCGATCCTCGCCATCGACGCCGCCCTGGAGGGCGCCCCCGCCGACACGGACGCGCCCGGTCTGGCCGCCCGCGTGGAGGCGGCGCTGCCCCCGGGCACCGTCCTGTACGGCCTCACGGCGGAGGGCGTCGCGATCGCCGTGCGCCGCGCCCTCGCGCACGCCACGGACTGGACGGACTACGACTGGCAGCTCGTCCACGAGGGCCCGCAGCCGCCCGCGCTGCACATGGCGCTCGACCAGGTGCTCACCGAGGAGGTCGCCGCCGGGCGGCGGCCCCCGACGCTGCGCGTGTGGGAGTGGGGCGCCCCCTCGGTGATCATCGGCAGCTTCCAGTCGCTGCGCAACGAGGTGGACCCCGAGGGCGCCGCCCGGCACGGCATCGGCGTGGTGCGGCGGATCTCCGGCGGCGGCGCGATGTTCGTGGAGCCGGGCAACACCATCACGTACTCGCTCTCGGTGCCGGACGCCCTCGTGCAGGGCCTGTCGTTCCAGGACAGCTACGCCTACCTGGACGACTGGGTGCTCGGCGCGCTCGGCGACATGGGCGTCAAGGCCTGGTACCAGCCGCTGAACGACATCGCCACGGACGCCGGGAAGATCGCGGGCGCCGCGCAGAAGCGGATGATCGGCCCGGGCGGCGGCCCGGGCGCGGTCCTGCACCACGTGACCATGGCCTACGACATCGACGCCGACAAGACGCTCGACGTGCTGCGCATCGGCCGCGAGAAGCTCTCCGACAAGGGCACGAAGAGCGCCAAGAAGCGCGTGGACCCGCTGCGCCGGCAGACCGGGCTGCCGCGGGAGGCCGTCATCGAGCGGATGGTCGACTCCTTCCGCGGCCGGTACGGCCTGGCGGAGGGCAAGGTCACCGACGCGGAGCTGGCGCGCGCCCAGGAGCTGGCGCGGACGAAGTTCAGCTCGCCGGAGTGGACGGCCCGGGTGCCGTAGGAGCCGCCCCGGTCGGTGCCGGGGGCGCCTTCTTCCACGCGGTGACGCCGATCCGGCCCGTGCTGCCGAGGTCGATCCCGCCCTCGGGGGCGATGCTCCCCGACGGCCCGCCGGGCCGGGGCAGCACCTGGAGGCGCTCGCCCTGGACGGGGTCCTTCGTGGTGTCCGTGTAGGTGTTGCGCCAGACGACCGACACCGTCGCCGAGTCGCCGGTCCGCAGCGCCACGGGGTGCGGACCGGGGTCCTCCACACCGCTGGTGACGGCCTGCGTGCCCTTGAGGCTGTGGACGTCGTACGCGGTGCCGTCCTCGCCGAGGACCTCAAGGACCGGGTAGCCGTCCAGCAGGTAGCCGCCCGCGCCGCAGTGCGTGAGCCACACCGTCATCGCGCGCAGCCCCATCGCGCTCTCCACGGGGCCCGCCTCCAGCAGGGTGCCGCTCCTGCCCGCGCAGTCCCGGGTCGGCTGGGCCGGGGCGGCGCCCTCGTCGACGGAGGGCGCGGGCGACGGGTCCAGCGGGGAGGGCACCCCGGCCCCGGCCCCGGTTCCCCGTCCGTCGTCCCGGCCGTCGTGGCCTTCCCGGCCGCAGCCCGTGGCGAGCAGGGCGGCGACCAGGACGGCGGCGGTGGCGAGCGGTGTGCGCGGGAGAGTCACGGCAGGATCATGTCACGCCGACCGGGCCGCGCCCGCTCGTCGGGCGGGATCGCGCCAGGGCCGGGACCGCGGGGGCGCCGGGGTCAGGACAGGGCCGGGATGATCTCCGCCCCGTAGGCGTCGATGACCTGTTCGCGGGCGTCGTGCATGGCGTACAGGGCGAACTGGTCGACGCCGAGGTCCTTCAGCGTCCGCAGCTTGTCGAGGTGCGCGGCGGCCGGGCCGACGAGGCAGAAGCGGTCGACGATCTCGTCGGGCACGAAGGCGGTGTCGGGGTTCCCGGCCCGCCCGTGGTGGCGGTAGTCGTAGCCCTGCCGCTCCTTGACGTACGCGGTGAGGGCCTCGGGGACCATCCCGGAGTGCTCGCCGTACCGGGCGACCAGGTCGGCGACGTGGTTGCCGACCATGCCGCCGAACCAGCGGCACTGCTCGCGCGCGTGCGCCAGGTCGGCGCTGACGTACGCGGGCGCGGCCACGCAGATCGTGACGGCGGACGGGTCGCGCCCGGCCGCGGCGGCCGCGTCCCGGACGGCCTTGACCATCCACTCGGTCAGATAGGGGTCGGCGAGCTGGAGGATGAACCCGTCGGCCTTCCGCCCGGCGAGCGCGAGCGCCTTCGGGCCGTACGCGGCCATCCACACGGGGAGTCTGCCGTCCCTGACCCAGGGGATGCGCAGGGTCCGCCCGCCGACGTCGGCCTCGCGCCCCTCGGCGAGGTCGCGGATGACGTCGATGGCCTCGCCGAGCCGGGCCAGGGTGTCGGGTGCGCGCCCGGCGACGCGCATCGCGGAGTCGCCGCGGCCGATGCCGCACACGGTGCGGTTGCCGAACATGTCGTTGAGCGTCGCGAACGTGGAGGCGGTGACCTCCGGCGTCCGGGTGCTGGGGTTGGTGACCATCGGGCCGACGACGAGGTCCTGGGTGTGCTCCAGGATCTGGCTGTAGATCACGAAGGGTTCCTGCCACAGGACGGCCGAGTCGAAGGTCCAGCCGTGGCGGAAGCCGTTCTGCTCGGCACGCCGCATCAGGCCGACGACCTCGGACGCGGGCGGATCGGTCTGGAGGACGAGTCCGAACTCCACGGGGAACCTCCTAGTTCAGGTACTGGCAGGTGGCGCGGGGCGTGTACACGCCGTGCCCGGCGCGGCCGGTGAACTCCCGGCCGTCGATGACGACCTCGCCGCGCGACAGGACGGTCTCGACGCGGCCGGTGACCCGCTTGCCCTCGTAGGCCGAGTAGTCGACGTTCATGTGGTGCGTCGCCGCGGACAGCACCTGCTCGGCCGCCGGGTCGTAGACGACGACGTCGGCGTCGGCGCCGGGCGCGATGGTGCCCTTCTTGGGGTAGAGGCCGAACATGCGCGCGGGCGCGGCGCAGGCGATCTCGATCCAGCGGCGGCGGCTGATGTGCCCGTCGACGACGGCCTGGTGGAGCAGGTCCATGCGGTTCTCGACGCCCGGGAGGCCGTTCGGGATCTTCGAGAAGTCGCCGCGGCCCAGCTCCTTCTGGCCGCTGAAGCAGAACGGGCAGTGGTCGGTGGACACCACCTGGAGGTCGTCGGTGCGCAGGCCCCGCCAGAGCGCGGCCTGGTGCTCGCGGGGCCGCAGGGGCGTGGAGCAGACGTACTTGGCGCCCTCGAAGCCGGGCTCGGCCAGGTTGTCGGTGGACAGGAACAGGTACTGCGGACAGGTCTCGCCGAAGACCGGCAGGCCCTGGTCGCGGGCGGCGGTGAGCTCGGCCACGGCCTCCTGGGCGGAGACGTGCACGACGTACAGCGGCGCCCCGGCGACCCGGGCGAGCTGGATGGCGCGGTGCGTGGCCTCGGCCTCCAGGAGCGCCTTCCTGACCTCGCCGTGGTGGCGGGGGTCGGTCTCGCCGCGCTGGAGGGCCTGTTCGACCAGGACGTCGATGGCGAGGCCGTTCTCGGCGTGCATCATGATCAGGCCGCCGTTGGCGGAGGCGCGCTGCATGGCCCGCAGGATCTGCCCGTCGTCGCTGTAGAAGACGCCCGGGTAGGCCATGAACAGCTTGAAGGAGGTGATGCCCTCCTCCACAAGGAGGTCCATCTCCTTCAGCGTCCGTTCGTTGACGTCGGAGAGGATCATGTGGAAGGCGTAGTCGATCGCGCACCTGCCGTCGGCCTTGGCGTACCAGGCGTCCAGGCCCGAGCGCAGCGAGCGGCCCAGGGTCTGCACGGCGAAGTCGACGATGGTGGTGGTGCCGCCCCAGGCGGCGGCCCGGGTGCCGGTCTCGAAGGAGTCGGAGGCGAAGGTGCCGCCGAACGGCAGCTCCATGTGCGTGTGGGCGTCGACGCCGCCCGGAATGACGTACTTCTCGCGCGCGTCGATGACACGGTCCGCGGTCCACGCCGCGGCGGCCTCGGTGCCGTGCGCGGCGAGCGCGGCGATCCGGCCGTCCTCGACGAGCACGTCGGCGTGGGTCTCTTCGGCGGCGGTGACGACGAGTCCGCCGCGGATCAGGGTGCGGGTCCCCATGGTCGTACGCTCCTCGGTGTTCGTGGCTGCGGGCTGCGGGGCCGCGGCCCGTCCGCGCGGGCCGCGCGGACGGGCCGCCGGGTCAGAGGCTGTGCAGGGCCCGTTCGAGGATCGCCGCGCCCTCCTCGGCCTCGGCGACCGTCAGGGTCAGCGGCGGCGCGATCCGCAGCACGCTGGTGCTGTGGCCGCCGCCCTTGCCGAGGAGCAGGCCGCCCTCGCGGGCCGCCTCCAGGGCGGCGGCGGCCGCCTCGGGGTCGGCCTCGTCCGTGCCGGGCCGGACCAGCTCGACGCCGATCATGAGGCCGCGGCCGCGCACCTCGCGGACGGCGGGGAGCTGGGCGCAGATCGCGCGCAGCCGCTCGATGAGCAGGCCGCCGACGCGGCGGGCGTTGCCCTGGAGGTCGTGTTCGAGGAGGTAGGTGAGGTTGGCGAGGCCGGCCGCCACGGTCACGGGTGAGCCGCCGAAGGTCGAGATGGAGTTCGCGTCCAGGCAGTTCATGACCTCGGCGCGGCCGACGACGCCGCCGATCGACATGCCGTTGCCGATGCCCTTGGCGAAGGTGAGCAGGTCCGGCGGGCCCGCCTGGCCGTGCGCCTGCCAGCCCCAGAAGTGGTCGCCGGTGCGGCCCCAGCCGGTCTGCACCTCGTCGGCGATCCACAGGATGCCGTGCTCGTCCAGGACCTCGCGGAAGGCCCCGTACAGGCCGTCGGGCGGCGAAGTGAAGCCGCCGACGCCCTGGACCGGCTCGGCGATCAGCGCGGCGGCACCGCCGCGGACCTGGCCGAGCATGTCCCTCAGGTCGGCGACGCACGCGGCGGTGAACTCGGCGTCGCCGAGAGCGGCGTAGGGGCCCCGGGTGCGGACGCCGCCGTGGACGTAGAGCGTCTGGAGCGGGGACAGGCTCGTGGGCGACCAGGACCGGTTCCCGGTGATGCCGACCGTGGCGAAGGAGCGGCCGTGGTAGCTGTTGCGCATCGCCAGGATCTGGTTGGAGCGGCGGTACGTGGTGGCGAGCAGCAGCGCGGCGTCGTTCGCCTCCGTGCCGGACGTCGTGAAGAACACGCGCGCGTCGGGGATGCCGGACAGGGCGGCGATCCGCTCGGCGAGGTCCACCATGGGGCGGTTCAGGTACAGCGTGGAGCTGTGGACCAGGCGGCCCGCCTGCTCGGCGACGGCCTTGGTGACCTCCGGCAGGGCGTGCGCGGTCATGGTGGTGAGGATGCCGCCGAAGAAGTCCAGGTAGCGCCGGCCCGCGGCGTCCCAGACGTGGCGGCCCTCGCCGTGGGTCAACTCGACCGGGTCCGCGTAGTAGAGCGCGAGCCAGTCCGGGAGCACGGCCTTGTGCCGCGTGTACAGGTCCGTCACGGCTTGACCAGCCCCTCGTACGCGTCCGGGCGCCGGTCCCGGTAGAAGGCCCACTGCTCGCGCACTTGGTCGAGCAGGCCGAAGTCCAGGTCGCGGACGAGCAGTTCCTCGGTCTTGTCGCTCGCCGTCCCGTCGACGAACTGCCCGCGCGGGTCGACGAAGTAGCTCGTGCCGTAGAAGTCGTTGTCGCCGTACTCCTCCCGGCCGACGCGGTTGATCGCGGCGACGAAGTACTCGTTGGCGACCGCCGCCGCGGGCTGTTCGAGCTGCCACAGGTGGGCGGAGAGGCCGCGGGAGGTCGCCGAGGGGTTGTAGACGAGCTGCGCGCCGTTCAGGCCCAACTGGCGCCAGCCCTCGGGGAAGTGGCGGTCGTAGCAGATGTAGACGCCGACGCGGCCGACGGCGGTGTCGAAGACGGGCCAGCCCAGGTTGCCGGGGCGGAAGTAGAACTTCTCCCAGAAACCCTTGACTTGGGGGATGTGGTGCTTGCGGTACTTGCCCAGGTAACTGCCGTCGGCGTCGATCACGGCGGCCGTGTTGTAGTAGAAACCGGACTGCTCGACCTCGAAGACGGGCACGACGATCACCATGCCGGTCTCGCGGGCCAGCTCCCGCATCCGGCGCGTGGTGGGTCCGTCCGGCACCGGCTCCGCCCAGCGGTAGTGCTCGTTCTCCTGGACCTGGCAGAAGTACGGTGCGTTGAAGACCTCTTGGAAGCCGATCACCCGGGCCCCCTGCCGGGCGGCCTCGCGGGCGTGCTCCTCATGCTTGGCGATCATGGATTCGGTGTCGCCGGTCCAGGTGGCCTGGACGAGGGCGGCGCGGACGACGTTGGCCATGAGCTGCGCTCCTTCGACAGGACGTCAGAGAGCCTCTACGCCCGTAGACTTGGTGCGTAGACAGACGAACGTAAGCCCCATCGACGGCCTTGCCAAGACCATCGTCGGCACGCGCCGGAGTCGATCATGCTCCGCCACCCGAGCGGGCGCGGAACGGCCGCCTCCGCCGGGGCCGGCGGCGGGCGGTCAGGTGGCGAGGCCCGTGACGCGCAGCGCGTGCACGAGGTCCCAGTGGTGCTCGTCCGACACCGCCTTGGCGGTTTCCAGGAGCAGCGGCAGGAGCCGCTGCGCGTCGGTGTGCGCACAGGCCGCGACGTCCTCCGCGGTACGCACGCGCACGTACGCGTCCAGGAGCGCGCGGGCCTCGCGGGCGCGGCCCGCGTCGAGGAGCGCGAGCAGCGACTCGGCGATCTCGGGTGCGGGCCGGGCCACGCCCTGGCGCAGGAGCTTGCGGCAGTCCTCGGCGCGGCCCGCGCCCGCGAGGGCGTCGGCGACGGCCACGAGCCGGTCCGGGGGCAGCGACGCGGCCTCCCACAGCAGGGTCGCCCAGTCGGCGGCGAGGCCCGCGTGGTGCAGCTCCTCGGCGAACAGCGGCAGCCGCGCGGCCGGCCACCCGGCCGCCTCGACGAGCACGCCGTGCGCCTCGCCGCTGCGGCCCTCACCGCGCAGCCGGATGAGGGCCCGCACCGCCTCGGCGGTGGCGCGCTCGTCGTCGGCGCCGCCTGCCGGAGCCGGG